>CAYGRH010000165.1:0-7678 GCA_964352165.1 uncultured Hyphomicrobiaceae bacterium
TGCAGGACGTGCCGAGCCTGAAGCCGCGTTCCGCACGCCAGCTTGAACAGATCATTGAGAACGCGCTGCTTCCCAACAAGTATGCGAGCGCTCATTCCACGCTTGAAGCGATGCAGCCCATTACACCTGTTGACGGCTATACGCAGGAGGTTGTGACCAGCGGCCTGCAGGCCTCGCGGGTTCCCAGCGTGATGAAGGTGCTGAATGCGGGTGCCGTAATCGGCGCTGTTCAGAATGATCCGATGCGGCCCGACCGTCATCTCGTGCGCAACGAGTTGTTCGAGTATCTCTCGATCATTTCCAAGCGCGAGTTCGAGGGCAATGAGCAGCATGTACGTCTCGCCGACCTGGAAGAAACCATTACGGTCGCGCTTCAGCCGCATGTGGGCGACCACGCCTACATCATGCTTAATAATCTCGTCCCGATTACCAAACGTGAGGGCCAGTTCTCGTCCATGGTCATCATGGAAAACGTGAGGGAAGACGACAAATCAATCGTCAATAACGTGCTCAACGCCGGCAGTCTTTTGGGTGTGGTGCAGCAAAGCCGGAATAAGAGCGACAAGGCAGACGACTACCTGATCCACGGTGAACTGCACAAGACGCTGCTGCGAATTGCGGCGACCCATCCCGTTCTTGGAAAGCGGCTCCTCAACCCGCATCGCGCCATTGAAGGATCGAATGACCGGCCGGCCATCGCGCCCCGCAATCTGACGCCAGAGCAGGACAAGGTCGAGCAGGAACACCAAGGCCTTCTCGCTGATCACACGCGCCGCGAGGGCCGTCGCCCCTTGCCATCCCTAAAGGAAACGCTTGGAAGCGATTCGGTTCATCAGCGGCTCGTCGAGCACTTTGCCAACGAGCTTTCAAAGCAGGAAAGCGAGCTTGAGGACATCATCCGTCTTGGGCGCGAACTCGAACTGCCGTCGTTGCGCCGTGCGCTGGAAGCGGTCATCACGCACAACAAGAGACTGCGCGATCGTATCAACGGAGCGGCGAAGTCCATCGACAACAGCCTGGTCCTGGCGCAGCAGAATTTTTCCGGCGACGACATCAGTGCGCATGATCTTTACGACTTCACCAATGAGTTGAAGCGTTACATCATTCTGTTCCTGCTCTCGGAAAACGGGGCTTACCTGAACCATCTCGAAGACATCAATGCCGAACTGGTTCAGCAGGAGAACGAAGGCTCGTTGAGCAACCAAGGCATCCTGTGGCGCGAAGTGCTGGTCCGGCACATCAACGAACTACGCCAGTGCGAGCGGCGCAGTGCGCATGGTTGGAGCGAAATTCAATCCTCGCTGCAACGCTTCGATACGGCTCTGGCGTCCCTGGCTGACATGGGCTGACTTGGGGGGCTGACTTGGGGGCTGAGAATTCCTCAACGGCCGGACACAAACACTCGCCCATCAACCTCAAGCCCGCGGCAGACGTCCACGGACTTTGTCCAATACTCAGAATAAGCTGAACGATTTCCGCTTCTTGCCGGCTCATGAGGCCATTTTCGTGGCTCTCAAGCCACACCAGAACGGCTGCATAATGTTGCCGCAAGTTTTCGCAATTCCGCCGCAAGTCGAGCCCGTTCCCGCCCACCGCGACACTTAGCCTCCTCACACATTTCAGTAGTATTGAGGAGTTGCCACACCATGCCGTTTTTTAAATCATTGATGGAAACGCTAACAGCGGCCGCGCTCGCCTTTGCGCTCAGCGTTGCCGCTCTCGCTGTGGGATTGGTTGCTGCCAACGCCACGCCCGCCGAGGCCGCACAGGTCACCATCGACGCTGATCTGGGGCAACGGATCGTCCCGGCGGAAGGTGGCAAGGTCTATCTGCATATCGGGCTCAAGGCCCTACGGCAGGCGCCCGAGGGCAATCGCACTCCGGTCAATGTGGCCATCGTTCTCGACCGCTCCGGCTCCATGAAGGGCGACCGGCTCGCGTACGCCAAGGAAGCAGCACGTGAAGCGATATCGCGGCTCAGCGCGAACGATTACGTTTCCATCATCGCCTATAATCACGGTGTCCAGGTTCTTGCCGACGCGCGGCGCGTTGGCTCGCACTCAGCGCTGGAAGACGCCATCGACGGGTTGAAGGCGGAAGGGCGCACTGCGCTTTATGCAGGTGTCGTGGAAGGCGGACGCCAGCTTGAGACTTTCTTGTCCGACCGCCGCGTCAATCGCGTCATCCTGATGTCGGATGGTCTCGCCAACGTCGGGCCGTCAAAGCCTGCGGAACTTGCCAAACTTGGCCAGAAACTTGGTGCCAAAGGCGTCTCTGTGACGACCATCGGGCTGGGGCTCAGCTATAACGAAGACCTGATGCAGCGGCTTGCGCTTGCCAGCGACGGCAATCATGCGTTCGCCGAGAAGCCTGGCGATCTCGTAAGGATCTTCAATTCGGAATTCGGCGATACGCTTTCGATTGCCGCCCAGGACATCGAGATCATCATCGAGTGTCACGAGGGTTATGTTCCCAAGCGCGTGCTGGGCCGTAGCGCGGATATCGATGGCAACCGCATCAAGCTCAAAATGAGCCAGCTCACTGACGGTTCCGAGCGCTATCTGATCGTTGAGATGGATGCTGACAGCAACGCATCGGAAGCGCCTGAGCGCATTGCCAAGGTGGGCGTCAGCTATATCGATCTGGATCAAGGAGCGCGCCAGAAAGCCAGCCTTGACGTCAAAGCCTCACGTAGCGCGGACAAGAAGGAAATCGAAGCCGGGATCAATGCAACGATCATGGCGAAGGTGACTGAGCAGCGCGCAAACATCGTGACCGAAGAGGCCGTAGAGCTGCGCGACAAGGGCGATCTTGCGGGCGCCAAGCGGATGCTTGAACAAAACGCCGTCTCGATCAATGAAGCTCGCGAACGTTTTTCAGGACTGGGTGCGTCGACGGCGTCGGTGCAGCGGCTCGAAGCGCTCAAGAAGCAGAGCGAAGTGGCAGCGGGAAGTTTGTCTGACGGCGATTGGGCAAAGACGCGCAAGGACATGCGCTATCAGCAGCACAAGGCCAAGCGGCAGCAGACGTACTAAATCGCGGGAACTTTGACTCTACCGCAGCGGCGGATTCCGTCGACGGGGCAAAAATCAGGCCTTGCGCGCCATCTGGCGGGCAGGGCCTGCTTCGTTTCCGGGCTGCTCGGCGTCGTGCGGGAGCGCGACCAGCGTATCGGCAAGTGCAGCGTCGATCGTATCGAGAATGGACATTTCACGCGATAGCCTGCCGTCGCGCGCCCTGGCTTCAAGGTCTTCGCACAATTCACCAATGCGCACCGCGCCGATGTTGCGGGACAGCGATTTGAGTGCGTGAACAGCCTCCGCCACGGACGCATCTTCTTCCTTGCTCCAGGCCTCGCGCAACCGTGCAAGCGCGGTAGGCGCGTGCTCGCGGTACAAGGCAATAATGCGATTTGCCAGATCGCCGCTGCCGCCCTGCATTTCGCGGATCGAGTCGAGAACTTCGTCGTCGAGCAGCGGGTGCTTTGCAAGCGATGACGATGCCGCGCTGGCGTGTGCGGGCTGACGAGCCATCTTGGATTGCTGTGCTTGGCGTTCTGGAGCCAGCATGCGATCGGGCAGCAGGCGCGTGAACACGGATTGCAGTGAGCTGATCGTGAACGGTTTTGTGACGCAATCGTTCATGCCGGCCTCGCGCCAGAGTTCGGCTTGCGCGCCGATGACATGAGCGGTCAGTGCGATGACTGGTGTCGGATTGCGGGCGGTATCGCGTTCGAATTGTCGGATTTGGCGCGTGGCTTCGAACCCATCCATCTCCGGCATCGAACCATCCATGAAGACGAGGTCGAAATTTTCGCGCTCGAATGCTGCGACAGCCTGCAGGCCGTTTTCGACATGGATGACGTCAACCTGCATACGGCTTAGCACTTCTGCGAGCACTTCGCGGTTGAGCGGACTATCGTCGGCGGCAAGGACGCGCACGCCGGGGAAGGCTGTGACCGGGCCTGCAACGGACCGTGTTATCGCATGGCTGGTCAGGACGGAGATGTCACCTGAGCGAAGCGCTGAGAAAAGGGGCCTCACGTCATCGTGGCAGATCGGCCAGGACATAACCGCATGCGCGCGATGCTCCTCGATCAACCTGTCGGCGTCGACACCGCCGAAGCCGCTCAAGGCGATCACGATGGGGCCTGTGTCGTTTCGTGCTCCCACTTCGGAGACGGTCGCGAGGGCAGCAGATGTCATGATGAGCGCGATCGCATTCGGTTCGCACTCGTCGATTTTCTGGTTCTTGTCGAAGAAGACCGGCTCGAAACCGTTCTGACGGGCATAAGCTGCGAGCGCGGACCGGGTCGGGCCGGCGTCCAGCACAAGGCCGAGCCTCGCGATGGGCGTTATGGCGTTCCATGAACCGGCTTTATCGGCGGATGCTATCGGGGCCGCTTCGAGCACGTCGAAATCGGCTTCCAGCCAGAATGTCGAGCCTTTGCCAAGTGTGCTGGCGACGCTGATGCGCCCTTCCATCGCCGCAGCCAGCCTCTGGCAGATGGCAAGCCCGATGCCGGTCCCGCCGAATTTGCGGGTGGTCGACTGATCGGCTTGAGAAAAGGCTTCAAACACTGCTGAAAGCTTGTCTTCCGCGATGCCAATGCCGGTATCGACGACGGCGAACCGCAGTCTGGTCTTTCCCGATGCGGGCTGCCCTTTCGGCTTGGTGACGGAGACGCGAACGCCACCTGATTGCGTGAACTTCAGTGCGTTATTGACGAGATTGGCGAGCACCTGATTGAGCCGCACCGGATCGGCTGCGATCTCTTCGGCGACATCGGCTGCTACGTATGCTGCGATATCCAGGCCTTTTGAGGCCGCGCGTTCGGCGAACAGTCGTGTGACTTCATCGACGAGTTTGCGGGGCCGGACGGGGATCGCTTCAAGTTCCAGCTTGCCCGCCTCGATCTTTGAAAAGTCCAGGATGTCGTTGATGATCGACAGCAGCGACCTCCCGGATGTCAGGATTACTTCGGCGTAACGCTGCAGCTTTACCGGCAGGCTTGCCGCATTCAACATCTCGGCCATCACGAGCATGCCGTTCATGGGCGTGCGGATTTCGTGGCTCATGGTTGCGAGGAACTCGGACTTGGCGGCGTTGGCCTGCTGGGCATCTACCGTTGCCTTACGCAACTCACTGGTGCGCTCATCGACCGTTTGCTCCAGGGTTTCACGGTGCCGTGCCAGGGCTGCGTCGCGCTGACGGATCTCGACGAGCATCTCGTTGAACGCATCGACAAGATCACCTGTTTCATCGTGGCTTGTCTTCTCCACCTTGCGCGAAAAATCATAGCTGTTGCGCACGTCGCGCATCGCCGACGTCAGCGACTGGATGGGAGCCGTGATCGTTCCCTCCAACCGCAGCGCAATGAGGAGGCCAAGGATTGCGGCAAGCGTGCCTGCGCCTACGGCTGCTGCAAGACTTTCAAACAAGACGCCGCGCAGGTCAGAGACGTCCGCGATCAGATGAAGCGTTCCAACTTTGACGCCGCCCTGCACGATGGGTTCATCAACCGGAAACGTCTTCAGCGAAAGGAGTTCGAGAAGGCTCGGGCGCTGGTCTGCATTCAAAAGCCCGGCATCGCGGTTGAGCACAATGCCGTTGCCGAATGCAGCGATAAGCGAGCCATCCGCGCCGGTCACGCTGGCATAGCGCACGCGCGGCATGCGGCCGATGGCACGCAGGATCTTTTGCACATTGTGAAATTCGCCTTGCGCCTGTGCCGGCGCGACGGCAGTTGCGAGCGTGGCTGCGACCCCGTGGATCTCGGCGGTCAGCGCTTCGTAGCGCCGGTCGGCCGTGCGCCAGCCGTGAGCCAGCGCCGTGATGAGCATGGCGCTCGTGACGGCTGCAACGACGATAATCGCGAGCTTCACCCGGATCGACCGAAGGCCTGGGGGCAACAAACGCAAAACAAAAACCTCCAGAAACTGCGAAACAACTCGCAAAAACTATGGGTTCCTGAATAGCAGAGCATGGTAAAGGAGGTCTTTCTTAATAAACCGGTTACCATTTCTTTTCATGCGATCTTCATGCGGACTGCGATAGATTAACGTGAACTTCGGGTTTCCCATCGAATGCCCCTTACACGTGATTTTGTCTTCAGGCGGTCCAATGTCTTCATCAAGAATGAAATCGAAAGTGGTTGTTGCCGACGACGACCCAATTATCCGTCAATTGATGCAAAGCAAGCTGACCCAGCTCGGCTGTGAGCCTTTGCTGGCTGAAGACGGCATGGAAGCGTGGCAGCTTTTGCGCGGCAAAAACATCAATCTGGCCATCGTCGACCTGGAAATGCCGAACATTGCGGGCATCCCGCTCATCCAGGCCGTGCGCGGCCACCCACGCACGAAGCACCTGCCGATCATCGTCGTCACATCCCGCCGCGATGCAACCGCCATCCAGGAAGCATTTGAAGCAGGTGCGACGTCGTTTCTGACGAAGCCCGTCAACTGGAGCACCTTCGGCAGCCACATTGAATACCTGATGCGGCTCAGCCAGTCGGCAAACCAGGCGCGCAACAGAGCGCAATGCGCCGAGGCTGCAGCCCGGGTCCGGGACGCGATTATGCGCGGGGCCTGCGTGAACGGGGCAAAGAACGCAGCCAAGATCAAAAGGACTGCGAGACTTATTCTCGACGGTATTATCGATCCGGAGCAGGCTCGGATGGTTGAACGGAGAGTTCAGACTATTCTGGAAGACGCTGCCAGCGTCGAAAACGCACTGCTACAAGCGCAAAGGCTTACCAAGAGCCTTTCTGGGACATTGAAGAACGCCGATACGCTTGTGCCGCTCATCAATATTCTGGCTCAAGCCCAGACGCGCATCGGAGAATTATCGACGCAGAAGAATGCCCCGGTGTGCTTCTCGCGCGTGCCTGAAGATGCCTTCGTCGCATGCGATCCCGACAGCATGGCGACCGCAGTCACGCACCTGCTTGACAATGCCGTCCGCTATTCGCCAGCCGGACAAACGGTCATCCTTGAAGCGGACGTACACGAGGACGGGATGCTCACCGTCGCTATCACGGATTCGGGACCTGGAATGCAGCCAGAATTCTATGCCAACCGGCTTGGCTATCAGCCGGACGAGGAGTGCCGCGAGCTTGAACAGGATGCCGGGCTGGGGCTGCCACTGGTCAAAGCGATTGTTGAAGCCCATGGCGGCGCATTGGAAATCCGCTCGATGCCTGGAGAAGGCACGACGGCGATGATTGTCATTCCGGCTGACCGAGTTAGCCTTGAAACTGCCCCTGTAGAAGATTGGAACGCAGCTTAATAGGTCGTTCATTCGCCGTTTATATTTCGTTTCCCATTTGCTTTCGATTGACTTCAAATTTGTAGCGTCTCATGCGATGGCTATTCCTCGGTATAAAGATTTGTGTTTTTCCAAGCACGGTGCGGATGAAACGAATTGCCAACATTGCGGGAAGGCCGGGAATGCGTGACGGCGTTGCGCTATTTGCACATTGCAATTCCGGTATCGCTTTCCTCAAATTCGCATTGATGCTGCCGGTTATGCTCGTCATCGTTTTGAGCGGAATGGATTACGCCTGGACGCTCACTCATAAATCGGTATTGCAGGACGCAGCCGACGCAGCGGCGATTGCTGGGGCCAAGCAATTGAGCCTTTCGGACGCCAACAAGCAGAACGTCGAAGCCGTCGTTAC
>CAYGRH010000166.1:0-7615 GCA_964352165.1 uncultured Hyphomicrobiaceae bacterium
GCCCAGCCAAAACCTAAGCCATCCCCCATGAAATAATCAGCTCACCGAACGAACCGCGGAAACCAGTCGCTCAACGTGCTCCGGAGGCGTCTGTGGCACGATTCCATGCCCCAGGTTGAAAACAAATTTCTTACCCCTCATGTTTTCCAGGATCTCCCCAACCCGCCGGTCGAGCGCTTCCCCGCCCGCAACCAGCAGCAGCGGATCGAGATTGCCCTGCACGACGGCGCCGGTATCGGCGACCTCGCCGGCCATCAGCGGCAACGGCATGCTGGTGTCGCAGCTCACCCCATCGACGCCCGTTTCACGAACGAAGCGCGCCGTCTGCGAGTTGGCCGCCCTCGGGAAACCCAGGATCGGAACATCCGGGTGCAATTCTTTCAGCCGGGCCACCATTCGGCGGGTCGGATCGACAACCCAGGCATCGAATTGATCGTCCGCCAACGACCCCGCCCAACTGTCGAAAATCTGCAGGACTTCCGCCCCGGCCTTCACCTGCTGAGACAGGTAATCGATTGATGTTTCAACAAGAATATCGATCAGCTTGGCAAAGCCGACCGGATCGCGATAAGCCCAGCTCCGCGCTGCTGCCTGATCCGGTGAACCGCGTCCTCCAACCACGTAGGTCGCAACCGTCCAAGGAGCGCCGCAGAATCCGATCAGCGCCGTCTCGTTCGGCAAATCCTGCCGCAAACGCGCCACCGTCTCGCAGATGATCGAATATTTCTCCCCGGTCGCCGCAAGGTTGAGCTTCGCAAGCCCCGCTTCGTCGGTAATCGGATCAAGCCGCGGCCCCTCGCCCTCGACAAACCGCACGCCTTGGCCAAGCGCATCGGGAACGATCAGAATATCCGAAAACAAAATCGACGCATCAAAGCCGTAACGCCGAATGGGTTGAAGCGTGACCTCTGCAGCAAGTGCTGGCGAATAGCACAGGTTCAGAAAACTTCCAGCCTTGGCCCGCGTCTCGCGATACTCCGGAAGATACCGGCCTGCCTGGCGCATGAGCCAGATCGGAGGGGGCGAAGTTGCAAACCCTGCGAACGGCTGCAGGAACCGACGAACCTCGGCTTTTGCCGCGAGGCTTTCCACAGTCATCTCCTACCCCTTCTTAAATCAATGAATCTTTCTTGAGTGTTTTTGTTTTGACTCTTAGGAGCGGGGATAGCGGGGATCCCACGGTTATCCGGCCTGTTCCACAGAGATGCCCACAGGTGGAGAACCTGCCGGCTAGATCTTGTACGTGAAGCGTCTCAATCGGACTAGAGGCGAACCTTGATTGAAGAGTCAAAGGCTTGCAGCGCATGCCCTCGCTGCAAAAACGATGCACATCGTGTGGACGACCAAAGATAAGTCATGGAGAGTTCGACAGTCGGCAAACACGGCGTACAACTACCCTTGCGAAGTTCCCGCGAGGCTGAAGTGTTGGCATCTCCGTGGACAAACCGCCACTTGTTAGATCAGTGCATCATCAACCCGTCCCACCCGTGGATAACACCGGACTTTCTCCACAGATGACCAGCGGCTTACCAAGCTACTACCACCTGCATCTTGTTTCGGATGCAACCGGAGAAACCCTGACGACGATCGCCAAGGCGGCTTCCGTTCAATACGCCCTTGTGCGGCCCATCGAGCATGTGCATCCGCTGGTCAGGTCGCAAAAGCAGATGCAGCGCGTGCTCCAGGAAATCGAGCAGGCGCCGGGCATCGTGCTGTACACGATGGTCAATCCCGACTTGGCCTCCCTTATTGAGCAGCGTTGCCAGGAACTGAAGATCCCGGCACTTGCCGTTCTCAATCCCATCATGCAGGTGTTCGAAGCCTATTTGGGCGAGCGCCAAACGCCGACGGTCGCAGGCCAGCACGTGCTCGATGCCGACTACTTCCGCCGCATCGACGCGCTGAATTTTTCGATGGCGCATGACGACGGTCAATTGCCGGCCGACATCAACCAGGCCGACATCGTCATCCTTGGCATCTCGCGAACATCGAAAACGCCCACGAGCATTTATCTCGCCCAGCGCGGATACAAGACGACCAACCTGCCGCTGGTCCCGTCCATCGCGCTTCCCGTCAACCTGACGCAAAAGCATACGGCCTTTGTGGTGTGTCTCGTCGCCAACGCGGACCGGATTGCCGAAGTGCGCCGCAACCGTGCGATGATACTTTCCGACCGCGACCTCAACGACTATGTCGACCGCGATACGATCCTCGCCGAGCTGCAGTATTCACGCCGCATTTGCGCAAAGAACAATTGGCCGGTGATCGATGTGACGCGCCGCTCGGTCGAAGAAACGGCTGCGACCATCATCAAGCTGTTGAACGAACGCCGCGCCGAACAGCGCGTTGCGCTTCAGGCCGCTGTCGGCAAGGCTGCGAACGAGACCGCAGACGAGAGCGGAGGCGACGCATGAAGGGGTCTGACCGCATCGTTGTGGCCTCGGCCAGCCAGACCCGCCATGAGATGTTGAAGCGGGCCGGCTTGGCGTTCACGGTCGATCCCGCAGATATCGATGAGGCAGCAATTCGCGAAACATTGCGGACCGATGATGTGGCCGTGTCGCCATCAGACATTGCCGAGGTCCTGGCACGCACGAAAGGTGAGACCGTATCGGTTCGCCAGCCCGACGCCGTGGTGATTGCCGCCGATCAGGTTCTTGCGCTCGGCGATGAGATATTTGCAAAGCCTGCCGGCGTGGACGAGGCGCGTGAAACGTTGATGCGGTTGCGCGGACAGACCCATCAGCTCCATTCCGCGGTTGTCTTGGCCCAAGCCGGCGAAGTGACGTGGATACAGGTCGAGACCGCGCACCTGACGATGCGGAAATTCTCCGCCGGGTTTATCTCCGACTACCTGATGCGGGCAGGTGCGGATGTGTGCCAGTCGGTTGGTGCCTACCAGCTCGAAGGTCTCGGCATTCAGCTCTTCGAAAAAATCGAAGGCGATTATTTCACGATACTGGGGCTGCCGCTTGTCCCCCTGCTGGCTGAACTTCGTCAACGCGGAGTGATCGAAAAATGATTAAGGCCTGTGTGGTCGGCTGGCCGATCGAGCATTCCAGATCCCCCATCATCCATCGCCATTGGTTGAAGACGTATGGCGTTGACGGCGACTACATCAAGCAGGCTGTCGAACCGGAAAAAGCCGGCGGTTTCTTTAAAGCCCTTCCAAACAGCTCGTTTGCGGGCTGCAATGTCACTGTGCCGCTGAAGGAGATCGCGTTTGCTGTAGCCGATCGCAAAGAGCCCTCTGCGCTCGCGGTCGGCGCAGCCAACACGCTATGGGTTGAAGGCGGCAAGGTGTGCGCGGCAAACACCGATACGTATGGCTTCATGAAGCATCTCGAACTCAGCGCACCGCGATGGAGAGACGGTGAAGGGCCGGTGTTGATCTTAGGCGCAGGCGGTGCTGCCCGCGCCATCATTCACGGCTTCCTCGAAGCGGGTTGCGAGCGTGTCGAGTTGTTGAATCGTACGCCCGAACGCGCCAATGTGCTGGCCGAATTGTTCGGGCCGCGGGTGACGCCCGTCTCATGGGCCGACCGCAATGCCAAAGCGCATTCAGCCGGCGTCATCGTCAACACAACGACGCTTGGTATGAAGTCGGATTCGGAAACAGGCATCCGTTTCGAGCCATCCCAACGCGCGAAGGTCGTCTGCGATATCGTCTACGTGCCTTTGAAAACAGTTCTCCTCAAAGACGCCGAAGCTGCCGGCCACATCGTCGTTGATGGTCTTGGCATGCTCTTGCATCAGGCCGCCCCGGGGTTCGAGAAATGGTTCGGCGTCCGCCCCGAAGTCACTGCGGAACTGCGCGCGCTGGTACTCGCCGATATTGGAGAACGATGATGCTGATCGTCGGACTGACCGGCTCGATCGGCATGGGCAAATCGACCGCCGCGCAGCGTTTTCGCGATCTCGGGATTGACGTGTTCGACGCCGATGCGGCTGTGCACGATCTTTATGAGACAACCGCCGTCCCATTGATCGATGCAGCCTTTCCAGGGGTGGCAAAGGATGGACGGATCGACCGGGAGCGGCTGGCTGAACGCCTGCGAGCGGTGCCTTCAGGATTCCGCGTCCTTGAAGACATCGTCCACCCTCTGGTGCGCAACGCCGAAAAAGAATTCCTGGACCGCCAGTTCAAGGCCGCAGCAGCTATTGCGGTCCTCGAAATTCCCCTGCTGTTTGAAACGCAGGGCGATGAAAAAGTGGATGCGACGGTCGTCGTCTCGTGCAGTGCCGAAACCCAACGCAATCGCGTTCTGCAGCGGCCTGGCATGACGCACACGAAACTCGACAGCTTGCTTCAGCGGCAATTGCCTGACGCCGAAAAGCGCGTGAAAGCTGATTTCGTTGTGGATACCGGAGGCACCATTGCCGAGACCTACGTGCAAATCGATAAGGTCGTGAGCGCTTTGAAGGGTAAACCCGCCCAGGCTTATCAACGGGACTGGGTTTAGCGCTTAGTGTCAGGGTCCTGATCAGAAGCATCCAATCCGCCGGGGAATAGAATGCAGCGCGAAATCGTTCTCGACACCGAAACGACCGGACTTGATCCCAGGAACGGAGACCGGTTGATCGAAATCGGTTGCATCGAACTGATGAACCGTCTTCCGACCGGCCGCGAGTATCACTGCTTCATTAATCCGCAACGCGATGTTCCCGCTGCCGCCGAAGCTGTTCATGGCCTATCCACTCAGTTCCTGCTGGACAAGCCGCTGTTCGAAAACGTCGTTGAAGAGTTCCTCGCGTTCATCGGCAGCGACACGCTCGTCATTCACAACGCCAGCTTCGACATCGGCTTCCTGAACGCCGAACTCGAACGCGCAAACCGGCAGACGCTGATGATGGACCGCGTCGTCGATACGTTGGCTCTCGCCCGACGCAAGCACCCCGGCGGCTCAAACAACCTCGATGCGCTCTGTAAGCGTTACGGGATCGACAACTCGAAGCGCGTCAAGCATGGCGCATTGATGGACTCGGTTCTGCTGGCTGCTGTGTATCTCGAGTTGCTTGGCGAGCGCCAATCGACTCTGGAACTGAGCCGTAATGCGGGGACGGACGCCGGCTCCGCCGGCCAGCAAGGCACGAGCTATGTCGCCCCGCAGCGCCCTTCACCGCTTCCCCCCCGTCTGAGCTCGCAGGACGAACAAAAGCATATTGAGTTCGTACGCAGCCTTGGAGCCGAAGCTATCTGGCTCAAATGCGGCGTCGTGCCTGAAACCGAAGATCAGAAAAGTCAGTAGTCGCAAGCTTTGGCCCGCCACGGCCTCCTGCTATCAGGCGACCTGCGCTGGGAGCGCTTAGGCAGCCACTCCAATAAAAACGCCACACCGGAACGTGCCTTGAGCATCATCCGGCGTGGCGCTGAAAAATCTAATCGGATGTGCGTTGATTAGTTGGTCGACTGCTTTTGAGCGGCCGCGGCAGCAGCCTGCTGCTGGCGGCGCACGAAAAGCCCGGCGAAGTCTACGGGATCCAGCAGCAGCGGCGGGAAGCCACCCTCACGCGAGATGTCTGCAACAAGCCGGCGCAGGAATGGGAAGATCAACGAAGGGCAGTTGATGAGCAGGAACGGCTCAAGTGCTTCTTCGGGGATGTTCTTAATCTTGAATAAGCCGGCATAGACGACTTCGAGATCGTAAATGGTGCCCTGGCTGTTGGTCGCGTGACCTTTGAAGTCAATCGCGCTTTCATACAGGTCGTCGTTGACCTTGCGCGCGTTCACGTTGATTTCGAGCTTCATATTGGGGCTCTCGCCGGGCCCGCCGAGAAGCCGGTCAACGTTGGGATTTTCAAACGACATGTCTTTGATGTACTGGGCGACAACCTGCGCCTGAACCTGTGGCTGTTCGCTCTGGGCTGCTGCCGGCTGGGCTGGCGCGCCTGCACCGTTACCGTTGTTTGTGTCTGCCATCGTTTTGTTGCTCGTTGCGTGATTTGAAAAAAGCTTGAATCAGTTGAGCCCGTGGCTAGCACGCAGCCGCGCGCCCTGCAAATATCCAAGCAGCCTTTTGCCAATGCCTGATCGTTTGAGAATTTTGCAGTCAGGCTGTAATCGGTAGTGAACCAGCCTGGGTGCCCGGAAGGTCGCCAATCATCAGTTCTGCTTTGAAGTGCAGGGAACGGCTTGTGACGTTGGCGACGCCAGTTGCGCCAATGTAGAAGAAGCGGATTCGCAACCTGGTTAAGAACCTTCGTCGTCTCGCCCACCATCGCGTCGGGAATTGACGGTGCGCTCATCCACCCTCTCGTAGTCGCCTTCGATGACGTCCGGCGCGGAATTCCGCGGTCTGCGTTGCCGAGCCGCACGCTCCCAGCCTTTGGGACCGTTGGGCGGCTCCGATCCTGCCCATTCATCCCCACCCTCATCGCCGGCTGGCCCGGAAGTAAACACGCCCCCACGAACGGAACCCGACGCCATGACCTTCTTCAGGCTCCATGCAGCGATGGCTCTTCGAACCGGAGGCACCAGCAATAAGAAGCCGAAACAGTCGGTCAAAAGCCCCGGCGTGAGCAAAAACGCCCCGGCAATCAGCAGGAATACGCCTTCCAGCACTGATTCCAGCGGAATCTTGCCCTCTTGCATGGCCTCATTGGCGCGCGCCAGCACGCTAAAGCCCTGCCGATGCAGCAAACTCGTGCCAACAACTGCAGTTGCGATGACGATGAAAACGGTCGCCAGAACCCCGATCGCTCCGCCAACCTTGATCAGCAGCACGATTTCGATAAGCGGAATAATGATGAATGCGGCCAGAAGCAGCAAACGAACAGGCGGCATTCCGTCAACCTTTCAGCTATTCCCGCGCGAACGGTGCAAGCGCTTTTCGCGATTTCGGTCCGGCTTCGTGAGCCCGCTTAACAAAGCTATCGCCAAGCCAGTTGGCTTCCGTTTCTTTGTGCCCTAGGTTGAGGGCTCATCTGTACGGTGGTCTGCGGCCCGTCGGTTCGGAAACAGCGCCCTCATGGCGCCACATGGGTCCGATGGCATCACTAATACCGTATGAATTGCAGAAATCCGTTTCAGGCAGACCCGGAAATCGCAGTCCAAATGCACGGCCAACGCCCTTTTCGCCAGTTCGGTTTCACGGGGTTAGTGGCTTGTCCGTCTGGTGGACTGCAGCGTCTGTCCCCATATCAAGGGTCTGGTTATCAAACCAAGCCCCGCGAATGTCTTGAAAGTAGCTGACCAATGAATGGCGGAATAGACTTTATTACGCTGATCTCGCTGATTGTGGCTGTCGTCGCCGTCCTGGCGCTGCGCTCGGTTCTGGGTCGCCGCACGGGTGACGAAGAGAGCCGTATCGAGCGTTATCGCTCCGAGGCTGGCCCTTCGGAAGCATCTTCCGCGTCTGATAAAGTTGTGACACTCCCACGCCGGAACCGTGATGAATCACTTGACGAGCCAGGTCAGGACGTATCCGCGGCCGAAGCTCAGGAAAAGATTTCGACATATGCCAAGTCTAACGCCGGCCTTGAGCAGGGACTGATGGAGATCTGGCAGCGAGACCCGAATTTCGAGCCAGAGAACTTCGTGACCGGCGCCAAGCAGGCCTATGAAATGATCGTTACCGCCTTCGCCGAAGGCAATCGGCGTATGTTGAAGGATTTG
>CAYGRH010000167.1:0-7574 GCA_964352165.1 uncultured Hyphomicrobiaceae bacterium
GGGTGGCTGCTTGGGGCTGCCTGGGCGAGTGCTGTCGTCGATGCGAGCGGCCAGACGGCAAGGCAGGCACAGAGCATTGCGATGGGCTTGCTGAGTCGAAGAGTTCGCGGTGGCTTGAACATGATCGCGCCTGATGCGGTTTTGGCCCGTATGGTGGGCGTGAGCGGTCAGCCCGAACCAATCGAATTGCAGTGCTGCGCTATCAACACTTTGATGGCGCTAGCGGATTTCCTGTGTTCCGGTGACCCCTCTGGTTGACCAACCGGCAGTGGCTCAATTGTGGCAGTATCGATCACGCTGGCGTGGCAGAGCGGCGACTTAGAAGGTCTTTCGAGCGGTGTGAACCTGCATACGGGGCGACATTTGCCGGCAATTGCGTTAGTCCGACACAAGTTGCGTAACGACGGGAGTTGAGCATGGCCGGGGGAAATCAGACGCCGCAGCAAAATGAGCGCGGGCAGTCGGGGCTGGCGGGCATAGCGCGCGTCATGGACTACATGTTCGGCCGCAATGCGCTGATCGGCTTTGCATCACTGATGCTGCTGGCGATCTCGGGGTATGCAACCTGGAGCGGGATGCAGGACTTCATCGTCGGCGTATCGACCGCCAGCCCGACCGGGCGGCAGGTTCCCGGCGGGCTTTCCGTCACCAACGACATGCTTGTGATCGCCATTGTCGTGGCGCTGACCTTCCTGATGTGGCTGGCGCTGCGCGAAACGTTCGGTGCCGGGCGCACGATCAAAGAGCGCCTCGTTACGTTTCCGCTTTATCTGTTCCTGGCGCTTTGGTCGATCGGCTTCGGTTACGGCTTCTGGTGGAGCCTGATTGCGGGCGAGGAAGCCACGCGGACGGGGCTTGCCGGGCTGCAGGAAGACGCGCGGAATGCTTCGACGACGGTGATCGCACGCCTCGATGCCGTGAAAGCGCAGCTCGACAACGTCGTGAGCTGGTCGGAAAGGCAGATGGCGCGCGAGGAAACCAGCGGCGGCAGTTGCGGCAAGGCATCGGGCGCCGGGCGCGGACCGCTCTACAACGCGCGGCTTTCGGTGAAGACTTCCGTTGCCTCGCTGCGCGATGGAATCCAACAGAACTGGCTTGAACCCGTGCAGGCCGACGTCGAACGGCTGAAGCAGGCGGCCGCCGGGCTCGACGGCGGGACGATCGAAGAACGTCAGCAGAAGTTCGAGGCGAAGTCGGCGCTGGTCCGGCAGAGCGCCCGCAGTATTGCCGCGCGGTCGAACGAACTGGGCAAGGCGTCGGCTTCCGAAATGCGCGCGCTTGCCGACAGTGTAGCCGTGAAGCCCGATCAGCCG
This sequence comes from uncultured Hyphomicrobiaceae bacterium, assembly GCA_964352165.1. Lineage (GTDB taxonomy): Bacteria > Pseudomonadota > Alphaproteobacteria > Rhizobiales > Hyphomicrobiaceae > CAYGRH01. The sequence continues at coordinate 1,314 of CAYGRH010000167.1, forward strand.
GGTTTTTCGTGTTTCGATCCGACGCTCGAGCAGCGTCTGCGGCAGGCCGCCGAGCAGGCAGGACAGCCGGCCGAGCTGCGCTTGCGCGAAGCGGTGTTCAACGAAGGCCCCGCAGGCGTGGCCAACGCGGTCAAGAACCTGTGGGCCAACCTGGGCGTCTATTTCTCCGGCCTCGTGACCTACGTGGCGTCTGGCGGGACGGCTGAAAATGCCTGGACGACGGGGGGCGAGCCGATCACGGGGCGCGATATGATCGCGCTGCTGGCAACCATCGGAGTCGATCTCGGGCTTTTCGTTCTGACAGTGCTCAATCCGCCGAAGACGCCGCCGGTGCGGTTGCCATCGGGCGGGCAGATCGCGCAGATCAGGTCAGCCATGATGACGGCTATCTCGCGTGCGCCGGGAGCTGACATCGAGTGGGTGCGCCGACACTTCATCTACCACCATAATGCCAGCTACTTCGTGATCCCGAACCTGTTCAGCAGCGATGCAGAAAACAAGGAGGAGGCGTCGAAGGCGCTGGCTATGAACCAGTTGGCGGGCGTGCTCGATGACATGGGGCTGGTGCGATGGCCGAAGCCTAACGAACTCAAGAAACTGAAGGACGAAGAACTCGGCACCAGCGGTACGGATCTGACTATTATCCGCAAGGAACGGCTGAAAGAGCTTGAGGGGATGATTGCTGCGGCGAAAAGCGAAGAAGAAAAGATCAAGCTCAACGCCGAGAAGGCCAAGCAGATCCGTATGGCCGAACCGGTGCGCAATCACGGACTGTTTTCGAAGGCCGAGCACATGCTCGACATCACCGGCTGGAGCGAAAATGCTCAGCGCGACTTCGAGGTCTACGTTCTAGAAAACGAAGAGGGTCTAACTCCGCTGTTGCACGTCCTAAACAATTGGGACGAGAGCGGTGGCGGGCAGCCTGGTCCCGGTGTTGTTGACGGCGGCGAACTGACGGTCGCCGAGCAGGCTGCTGCCAGAGAGAAGTTGGCGAAATCGGCGCCGGCCCAACTCGAAGACAAGCGTGGGGTTTGAGGGCAGGGAAAAGGTTGCTTTCAGGGAGAAGGGCTGCCGCCCTTCACCTGCTCGAGGGGATGTCCGTCGAAGGCCCCGCTCTTTGGGTATTGCCCGTCGGAAAGTGTGGGCCGAAGGTTCCATGCTTGACCAGGGGCCTTGAGCGCACGATCTTGCCGGCATGCATCAAGGCACTGACAACAATGACGACAAGGGCGGCGGCGCGGGTGGCAGCGGCGGCGCTGATCGCCAAGACGAGATACCGGCAGGCGATGTGAGCGATGTCGTCGTCGCTGGCAGTGATCAGCCGGAGCACGGTGACGACCCTGCTGGTGAGCCGAAAAAAAGCGGGCCAGACGTCATCGCGGCCTATCTCAAGACGCTGCCCAATTCGCCCGGTGTCTACCGCATGCTGGATGCCTCGGGTGAGGTCATCTACGTCGGAAAGGCGCGCTCTCTCAAGTCGCGGGTCTCAAATTATGCGCGCTACGGGGGTCACACGAACCGCATCGCGCGCATGATTTCTTCAACAGTGGCGATGGAATTCGTCACGGTGCGCACGGAAGCCGAGGCGCTGTTACTCGAAGCCAACCTCATCAAGCGGTTCAAGCCGCGTTTCAACGTGCTGATGCGCGATGACAAGTCGTTTCCATATATCCTCATTGCGGGCGATCACGCCGCGCCGCAGATCCTCAAGCATCGCGGGGCACGCAACCGCAAGGGCGACTACTTCGGACCGTTTGCGTCGGCTGGTGCTGTCAATCGCACAATCAACATGCTGCAACGCGCGTTCCTGCTGCGCTCGTGTTCCGACAGCGTTTATGAGAGCCGGACGCGGCCGTGCCTTCTGTTCCAGATCAAGCGCTGCGCGGGGCCGTGCACGGGTGAGATTTCCGAAGGCGACTATCGGCACCTGGTGGACGAATCCGTGCGCTTCCTGCGCGGGGAAAGCCAGAACGTGCGGCAGATGTATCAAAAGATGATGCAGGATGCCTCTGACGCGCTGGAGTTCGAGCAGGCTGCGAAATACCGCAACCGGCTATGGGCGCTGGCGCACGTCACGTCGGACCAATCGATCAATGCGGCGGGCATCGAGGAAGCGGATATTTTTGCCATCCACCAGGAGGGCGGGCAGGTCTGCATCCAGGTGTTTTTCTTCCGCACGGGGCAGAACTGGGGCAACCGGGCCTATTTCCCCAAGGCCGACCGCAGCCTTGAGGCTGAAGAGATCCTGGCGAGCTTCATGGCGCAGTTCTACGACGACAAGCCCGTGCCGCGTCTCATCCTGACTTCGACTGATTTCGCTGAACGCGCGCTGTTGGCTGAAGCGTTGTCGACGAAGGCGGAGCGGAAGGTCGAGATCAATGCGCCACAGCGCGGGGCAAAGACGGCTCTGGTCGCGCACGCGTTGACGAATGCCAAGGATGCGCTGGGCCGCCGGATGGCTGAAAGCGCTTCACAGATGCGGCTCCTGGAGGGCGTGGCAGAGCGGTTCGGGCTGGCTGGCACGCCGCAGCGGATCGAAGTCTACGACAACTCGCATATCGCGGGCACGCATGCGGTCGGGGCGATGATTGTTGCCGGGCCGGAGGGCTTTTCAAAAACGCAGTACCGCAAGTTCAACATCAAGTCAGAAGGGCTGACGCCCGGTGATGACTACGCGATGATGCGGGAAGTGCTGACGCGGCGGTTCAAGCGGCTGGCTGACGAGATCGAGCAACTGGAAGCGGGCGATGCGCCGCTCGCGCTGCGGGATTCGCTGAGCGAGGATGTTGAGGCCGATGGGGCTTCCTCCAAAGGCAATGAGGCATCGACCGCTGCTGCCACGCGCGTTCCCGATGTCGTGTTCGTGGATGGAGGCGCGGGGCAATTGTCGGTGGCGCGGGAAGTGCTCAATGAACTTGGTCTTTCAGATCGCATCACGCTCGTCGGCGTGGCCAAGGGGCCTGACAGGGATGCGGGCCGCGAACACTTTCATGTGCCGGGGCGGGAAAAGTCCTTCATGCTGGAGCCGCGCGATCCGGTTTTGTATTTCGTCCAGCGCCTGCGGGATGAAGCCCACCGATTTGCCATCGGCACGCACCGGGCGAAGCGCTCGAAGGCGATCAGCGCCAACCCGCTCGATGAGATCCCCGGTATTGGGCCGACCCGCCGCCGGGCCTTGATGACCCATTTCGGTTCGGCGAAATCGGTGTCGCGGGCGGGCATCGAGGACCTCAAGGCGGTCGAGGGTATTTCGGCGGAGATGGCCCAGAAAATCTACGACTACTTCAACGAACGGAAGGGGTAGATCGAAGGCCAGCCGAAAGAGAGCCTAAATCGTAAGTTTTATAGACCGTGCTGTGATTGACGAGCGGGCGCGGCGGTGATCTACAGCAAGGATGGTTGATACCGCATCGCGCCCGACGCGCGCATCACAAACCCTTAATCTTCCCAATCTGCTGACCATAGGCCGGATTGCCGCCGTGCCTGCGCTGGTCGTTTGCCTTTACGTGCTCGAGGGTGATACCGCCCGCTGGACGGCATTTGGGATCTTCGTGGTGGCAGCCGTCACCGATTGGCTGGACGGCTATCTGGCGCGTGCCTGGAAACAGCAGTCGGCGGTCGGGGCGATGCTCGATCCCATTGCCGACAAACTGATCGTCGGTGCGACCCTGATGATGCTGGTTTACGACGGAACAGTAAGCGGGCTTGGCATTTTTGCAGCGTTGACGATCCTGTGCCGGGAAATCCTGGTGTCGGGCTTGCGCGAGTATCTGGCAGGCCTGCACGTCAAGGTGCTGGTGACGATGCTGGCCAAATGGAAGACCTTTGTGCAAATGCTGGCGTTGGGTGCATTGCTTGCCGGCCCGGCGCTTGAGGCCAGTCTGCCTGGGGCGACTGACATCGGGATTGCATTGCTCTGGATTGCCGCTGTGCTTACGATCTGGACCGGAAGCGCATATCTGAAGGCTGCTATCGGCCATGCGGCGAACGCCTAAGGCCATGCGGCGAACACCTGATATTTGCTGTCTTTCGGGGCGCCTGGTCGAAGGATCTAAGCGTCTCTGCAGGCATCTAACGGACCGGAATGCACGATGACGCCAATCAAGATTTTGTATTTCGCCTGGGTCCGCGAGAAGGTGGGCCGTTCGGAAGAAACCGTCGAGATTCCTGGTGAGGTTGTTACGGTTGGAGATCTGATTGGCTATCTCAAGGGCCGCGGCGAAGAATACGTCAGCGCTTTCGAGCGGTCGGATGTGATACGGGCGGCGCTGGACCAGACGCACGTCAAACAGGACCAGCCTATTGCGGGAGCACGCGAAATTGCGTTTTTCCCACCGGTGACCGGAGGCTGAAACGATGGCAGTTCGTGTGCAGCGCGAAGACTTTGATCTGAGCGCGGAAGTCAAAGCCGTGACCGGGGGCGATACCGGCATTGGTGCCATTGTGACGTTTACGGGCACGGTGCGCGGCAAGGCGGGGGATGGCGCCATCAGTTCGATGGAGCTTGAGCACTACCCCGGTATGACGGAAGCCGAACTAGAGCGCGTGGAGGCTGAAGCGCTCGCGCGCTGGCCACTTTCGGGCTGCCTTATCGTACATCGGTACGGGAAGCTTGAGCCGGGCGAGAACATCGTTCTGGTGGTGACGGCATCTGCTCACCGACTGGCGGCATTCGAGGCAGCCGAGTTCCTGATGGATTATCTCAAGACCCGCGCGCCGTTCTGGAAAAAGGAAGCCGGAGCGGACGGCGAGGGCGGGTGGGTCGATGCGCGCGAATGCGACGATGCAGCTTTGCGCCGCTGGGAACGAGATGCGAAGTAATTTCCCGAAGTAATTGAAGTCAAAATATTTTTTGTGGCCTGCGGCTTGGCTTTTAGCCGGCCGCGTGCGGGGCGTCCGCGTCCCTCGTCTTGTTAAGAGGGGCTTAACGTTAACCGTCCGTTAGGAACTCGCGCCTCATAAAACACGACAAGGCCTGATGACGACCCGGAAAACGCCATGTTCGGGTGTCACAAAAACCCTCTCAGGTCGGGATATCTTGCGTAGACGGGGGTCACCTAGATGCTTCTTGAGTTCTCGCGCCGCTTTGCGTGCGTGTTCAACTCTGTTTTGCTCACATTTCTAGCCTGCGGGATGATACTCGCAGCCGCCGGGACAAGCGCGATTGCGGCTGGTGCCACGGCAAGCGATGGTTCTGCAAAGCCCCAGCGGACCCGGTTCATCATCGGGCTTGATCGCCGTGCCGACTATCAGGTGTTCTCGCTGTCAAACCCCAACCGGGTTGTGGTCGAACTTCCCAAGGTCGGGATGGCCCTGCCGAATATGCCGACAAACGGCCCGGTCGGGCTCGTCAGTTCGTTTACTGGTGGCTCGGCTGGTTCGGATAAATCGCGCGTCGTCATCAACGTGACCTCTCCAGTGGTGGTTGAAAAAGCCGAGTTGGCCAAAGTCGCCGGCGGCGAGCACCACGAATTATCCATCGACATTCTAGAGATCTCCCGGCCAGCGCCCCTCGTCGTAGCAACCCGGACGAAGTCTCTGGATGATGCCCCCTTCGATAAGCCTTCAGGGCTTGGGGCATCGGGAGTGGGTTACCTGCAGCCGCCCCTGCCGCGACCTGCCGAAAGCCCGAAGAGCCGTGCAGCGCGGTCTTACAAGCCCATTATCGTCATCGATCCCGGCCACGGTGGACATGACTCTGGTGCTAAGAAAAACGGCGTTATCGAGAAAAACGTGGTGCTCGATTTTGCGATCACGCTTCGTGACAAGCTCAAGGCTACCGGTCGTTACAAGGTGCTGATGACGCGCGACACGGACGAGTTCATTTCACTGGATGGCCGCAGGGCTTTTGCAGAGAAAAACGGAGCCGAGCTGTTTATTGCCGTTCACGCGGACTATGCGCGCTCGTCGGCACGAGGTGCTACGGTTTATTCGTTGCGGGATTCGGTTGCCAAGCGCCTGCAGAAGACGACCAAGCGTCAGATCGCGGGCAGCATCGCCAATGACCAACTCGTTCAGAAGGCGACGAGCAATTTTGCCGATATCAAAGGCATTCTTTCGGACCTGGCTGAACGCGAAGTGACGGCTACGCGGGAGCGGACAGATATGGTGTCCCGGTCCATTGTCGAATTCATGGGTGGTTCCACGAACCTGCGCAATGACCCGCACAAAACGGCTGCTTTCCGCGTTCTTAAGACGGCGCAATTCCCATCAGTGCTAATCGAACTTGCTTATGTGACGAACGTGCAGGACGCCCGGCTT
>CAYGRH010000168.1:0-1214 GCA_964352165.1 uncultured Hyphomicrobiaceae bacterium
GATAAGGAGATCTCAAGGGGACTCCGTCGAAGCCCTCAGAGCATTCAAAGCCATGCTCAGTCTTCATCCTGACGATATCGATGGGTTGCGGTTCGGCGGGCAAGAATTAGAATCACAAGGTCGGCTTAGTGAAGCAAGGGAAAATTTCGAACTCATTGAGAAGATTGCGATCGGTATCGGAGATAACATTTTGCGTGGGGAGGCACTGCGTTCTTTAGCGCGCGTGAACGATAGTTTCCGTGACGCGCTCGTTCAATTGGAGGAGTGCCTAGTGATTGAAAAGTCTATCCATCATGACGTCGGCATCGCACATACCTGGAAGGAATTGGCCGATTTGCGCTGCAAGCCGGGTCATTGGAACTTGGCGGAAGAAGCCTACGAAAGTGCCTTGAGAATATACTTTGCAATTGGACATCACGAAGCAGTCCAAGAAGTGGAGGCCGCCAAATCCTCTATGACGATGGCACGAAAAGCTGCCAGCAATCGCGAGCTGGTTCCGACGGACGCGTAGAGTCCCGGTTTAATGCAGCCCGCTCGCGAAGCGACCACTCCCGCACACACCCATGACACCGCGGGCCACACGCATTCGCGAGCATGAAGCCACGCAGCCGAACCGAATGCTGAGCCGAATAAGTACTCAATCACCGATCCGGCGGCGTCCAATCGGTTTCAACCGACTTGCGCCTGCTCAAGCGGATCGCCAGTCCCACGGAAACCCCAACACCGATAGCGACTGTTAGATCTACGAGGACTGTAAGAACAAGCGTAAGTAGCAGAAGCATTCTGTCGCTTGCTCTGGCTCGTGAGAATTCGACCCACTTGTGCGGCTCGGTCATATTCCATGCTGTGATGACGAGAAGTGCCGCGAGGGCGGGCATTGCGAGATAGCCTGCAACGGGCGCTGCAAGAAGCATCACCAACAAGATAACAACTGCGTGGACCATCCCCGCAACGGGAGTTCGCCCGCCTGCCTTGATGTTAGTCGCGGTCCTTGCGATCGCTCCGGTGGCAGGCAGTCCCATGAAAAGCGCCGACGCGATATTGGCGGCTCCCTGGGCCGTCAATTCCGCATTGGGCCGATGGCGGCCATGTATCATTTTGTCGGCAACCATCGCCGATAGGAGCGACTCAACGCCTGCCAAAAACGCGATTACGATGGCCGAAGGAAACAGCTCCGCCATTCGCGCAAGCGAAAGGTCAGGCAACTCCGGCCA
>CAYGRH010000168.1:1224-7542 GCA_964352165.1 uncultured Hyphomicrobiaceae bacterium
CCAAGGTAGCTGACTTGGCAGCGGACCAAACCGGGAGCCAAGTGTGTCTACTGGCAATGACATGAAGGCAACAAGCGCAGAGCCTGCACCGACCGCTACAATCAGCCCTGGAAAGCGGGGGGCTATCCGGCGCAGGACGACGATCAGAAACAACGTAATGAGGGCGATGGCAAACGCCGGCAGGCTGAATGTTTGCCGTGCTTCCCAAAGCACCGGAACCTTTTCGAGAAAGTCAGCGGGAACCTTGTCGACGGTCAGTCCGAGAAAGTCTTTGAGCTGGCTGGTGGCGATGATTATACCAATCCCAATCGTGAAGCCGTTGACTACGTCCTCGGCGACGAACGCAATCAGATTGCCTGCCCTGAAATAACCCGCAACGAGCAAAATGATCCCGGCCATGAAAGTCGCAAGGACAAGCCCGTCGTAGCCATGCTGGGCAATGACGCCGAATACGACGACGATAAATGCACCTGTAGGTCCCCCGATCTGGACACGGCTTCCGCCCAGCAATGAAATCAAGAAACCCGCAACGATAGCCGTGACGAGCCCCTTCGCAGGGTCTGCACCGGACGCGATAGCAATGGCGAGACTCAGCGGCAAAGCAACCATGGCCACTGTTGCGCCCGCGATCAGGTCGGAGGCAAACAGAGGCCAGCTATAAGTCTGAAGAGTGGTGAGAATCTTGGGCGTGCGCATGGAGCAAAACTAGCACGTCAGACGACATGCTTCACTCGATGCGTCGAAGTATCGTCAGCCGACATGTTCAACGCCAGGACGCACCGACCAAAACCCCGAGCTGGCGCAAACTGAACCCTGCCAAACGACGCAAGCAGCCCGGAATTATGCGATGGCTTTAGTCGGCGGTCGGCGATTGGATGCGCGTCATCACCATGCCTGCCAGAATGTAGCTGATCGGCAATGCCACCAGAAAGCCACCGCCGACGACGTAGGGGAAGTAGGTTCCAGCATCAAACCCCCAACTCGGATCAGCCAGCGGAATGATCATGGAACCGACAATCGTCGGACCGGCGACCACAAAAATTAAGAGTGCGACCAGGAATCTCATATCAGCCTCCTTCGCAATGATCTGCGTGCCTGCTCGATTATCGAACTTATCGATCGAGAAGTGGCTTTCATTGATGAAGCTCAAACAAATGACAGCTTCTTAGGCGAAGTACTGAAGCTGCAAAATTTTCCTCGGGGTCCACCGCACCGGTCCGCATTTCGGGCGAGCAGATGCCATGGCTCAGAGGGCTCGGTTGGATGCTCGGTTGGAGGCCCGGCGCCGCGCAACGAGGCGTTCTCGACCGCACCGACTAGAGTTGAAGAAAACAGCGAATTCGCGTGCGGTAAATGAAAAGTAAATTGTCGGCTTTGTCGGCTCAGCGCTAACCGGGACGAAAGTCTTTTCTGTCACAGTCTTTGACAACTAATTCTGCTGCAGAAGGAATTTTGCGGCGCGTTTATTCAGCATGTGGAGCGAGTTATGAGTCAAATCATGGTCCCGGCCAATCGTTTTTGGCAGGAGTTCAACACCGACGTTGCGCAGACCTTGTCCGACGAACAGCGCGGAGAGATCGAGCGGGCGCTCGGAGCAACTTCGCGGCCCGGCAACAGCGAACTCGGTGACCTGCGGCTGTCGTTCAAGTGGTTCTTTCTGCGTTTCGTGTATGGCCCCGAGAAGCGCAGCGCCGAGCGGATCAAGCAGGAGCAGGAAATGCATCCGGCCATGTCTCCCCGCAACGTGCCGATGCTTGCCTCAGTGGTTGCTGGCTACGTCGCCTTCTGGGCGCTGATGCTGGTCCTATTCACAGCCGCGTTCGTGTATTTCGTGCTCTGAGGCGCGCCTTCCATCGCATTCAATGGAGGCTTCGCAACGGTCCAGGATTCGGGGGAAAATTCCCCCGAGCAATCATGGCCGTCAGCCCGTTCGCACAAGAGCCCGCCAGCACTGTTACGCTCGCCGCAGATAGACAAGCCAGTAAACGAGCGCGACCAGCGCGCTGCCGCCGACGATGTTGCCGAGCGTCACGGGAATGATGTTGGCCAAGAATCCCACCAGCGTCACCGTGCTTCCAGGTTGCAACGCACCGATCGGGATAAGGTACATGTTCGCGACCGAGTGCTCGAAGCCGAGCGCGACAAAGGCCGTGACCGGAAACACGATGGCGAGAACCTTGCCTGAAACAGTGTGGGCGGCAAAGCACATCCACACCGCCAGACACACAAGCGTGTTGCACAAAATGCCTCGAAAGAAGGCCTCGATAAACGGCAGCGCGACTTTGCCCTGAGCGATCGAAATGGCCGTGCTGGCGACTGCGCCATCTCCCAAAGACAGCGTGCCCGACAGGTGTACGAGCATAGCCGTGCCAAGTGATCCGGCGAGATTGCCCGCGTAAACGATGCCCCAATTGCGCGCAAGTTCCTGCGACGAAACACGGCCATCAGCCCAGGCCATGGCGATCAGATTGTTGCCGGTGAACAGTTCCGCCCCGCCGATGATGACCAGCACCAGCCCCAGCGAAAATGCCAACCCACCCAACAACCGCGTCGGCCCGAATCCGAGTTCGCTGCCGGTCACCGTCAACGTGTAGGCCATGCCGCCGAATGCGATAAAGGCTCCGGCGAGCACAGCCAGTGTAAAGGTTTGAACTATCGAGAGGTGGACCTTCTTGACGCCAACCTCTTCAACGAGGTGTGCAATGCGTGCGGGCGGCACGACGTCCAAAGGCTCAGGGAGCGTTTTGGATTCTTCGGGCAGGGGGGGCGTTGACATCTGCGCTTAACCTTCGCTGGATTGCGGCCTTTGGCTTTGACGGACAAACAGGCTGACACACGATCCACTCTTCACGATGCAAAGAAATTCGGGCTGCAGCCTACAGAAGACACGGAGCGGCCCTATCATTACCTTGCTGGCGTCATGCCATCGATTTTCCCATCGCATTTTTCGCAGTGATCAAAACGGTCCGCTATGTTTGAAATCAACCCGCCTTCGCAGCCTCCGGCGTATGCGCCAACCGGGCCCTTCCTCAAAGTGCTGTATGAAGACGCTGATCTCGTGGCTGTCGTAAAGCAGAGCGGCCTGCTTTCCGTGCCAGGTCGAAGCGCGGAGCTTGCCGATTGTATCGAAGCGCGCGCACGTACAAGGTACGGCGAAGTGATGATCGTGCATCGGCTGGATCAGGCAACGTCAGGCGTGATGGTGCTGGCGCGAAATCTGCCTGTGCAGCGGGGTCTCAGCCGGCAGTTCGAACTCCGCCAGGTCGAAAAGATCTACATCGCCCGCGTCTGGGGAGAGATTGCGCAGGATCAAGGTGCGGTGGATGCGCCGCTGATCCGCGACTGGCCCAACCGCCCGCGCCAGATGATCGATTATGTACAAGGCCGCGAGGCCGTGACCGCCTGGCGCGTTCTGAACCGCGAAGAAAAAGCCACGCGCGTTGAGCTCAATCCCAAGACCGGCCGCACGCACCAGTTGCGTGTTCATATGCTGAGCCTCGGACATCCAATCCTTGGCGATCAACTCTACGCACACGGACCTGCTCGTGATGCAGCTTCACGTCTGCAACTCCACGCGCAATCGATCTCCTTTAGCCATCCGACAAGCGGCCGGAAACTGACCTTCGAAGAACCGTGTCCGTTTTAGCTCCAAGCCGTCTTAAACGGACGAAGGCGATCCGGTCCGCACGAAACGGAACGTCCGCCCTCGCCCGTACGCAACGCCAGCCCTCACGCGCGGCTGGTTGGCTGCGTTTCAATAAAGGTGCTTGCAATCATCGAACACAGGCGCGTCATCACCAGCATTCCTGATTCCGGATCGCGCTTGAGAACTTCGAGAATTTCGTCGCCGTTGATTACGAGCAACTTTGAATCCTCAACGCACTTGGCCGTACCCAGCCGCCTCGGATGCTCCGGGATGAGCGCAGCCCAACCGAAGATCATGTGCCTCTTCATGAGGTTTTCGTTATACAGGTGACCGACCTTCGAGCCGGTTGTGAAGCTGACGAGACCGTTGACAAGAACGAACATGTCGACTGCCTCAGTGCCGGCTTCGTAGATCACGTCTCCCCGAACGCAGTCCCGCTTTTTTGCGATTGAAACGATCGCATCGATCGTCTCGGGCGAGCAGCCTGCGAATAACGGGATCTCGTTGAACATGCTGCGCGAAATTTGCTTATCGGGCATTGGGCAAGGCTCCTCTATTTAAGAACCACGACGATCTGCCCAGAATGCACAATTATTCATCGCCCGATAATCAGCTGAGGCTATCTCAGGAAAGACAATGGCTTTGATGCACCGCCACTGTCGCAATTGGGCCTCGGCAAGGTAACCGGTAAGCCACGATTCCTACCAAGGCACGCACTGTTGCGAGTGCCCGGAACAATGTCAGCCTATATTCTGAGCACGGAGCGGATTTGCTCCTCGTACTGTTCGACGGCCTCCAGCGCACGCGAAGTCATGACCGGATCGGAGCTGTTCTGCTTGGTAAAGCCTTCGATTGCTTCACGCGCATTCGTCATGATTTGCCCGGCAACTGCCTGCGGATTCAGTTCGCGCATGCAGTTCGTTTGCAAAAGTTGGGTCAGGATCACGCCCGTCGCGAGCGACAGTCCCGAGAGCTCCGACACCTGGCGCTTCAGCTTCGCGATTTCCTCATTCACGTCTTGGGTATCGGTCATGGGCGAAAGTCTCCTTCGTGGTTGTTTGACGAAGTGGCTAAAGCCTTCCCGACGTCGGCGCAACCCCGCGCCTGATCGCGCGTCGACTGCGCGGATACGTTCTGAAAAAAATGGAGAGGACCGATCCATCGCGGCGGACCGGTCCTCTCCTGCTAGGCCGGAGAATATTCGGGTCGGGGGACCCCTCTGCCTAGTAACTGATCGCGCTATATCCGCCCGCTAAGACAGATCCGCTAAGGAAGAAAAATGGAAAAATAAATGAGGAAGGTGGAACGCGGCAGCCAAAACCCGGCTAGTGGAGGTCAGAGCCGCCGCGCGCCTATCGATTAGAACTTGATGCGGCCGCCGGCGACAACCGTGTCAAAGTCTGCATCCGGCGTGGCGTTATAGCCGGGATCGATGTCGTAGTGACGGTAGGAGATGTAGAGTTCCATCGCCGCTGCATCGATTTGCTGAACAGCGCCGAGGCCCCAATACTGAGATGCACGATCGATGGCATCTTTATATTCGCCACCCATGCCGAACAGCGAGGTCTTGCCGAGCGACATCCACTTCTGCTCGATACCGCCCTTTGCGAACCAGAACCATTCGGTATCGCAATTGCCGTTGTTCGAGTTGGCGTTCTTGCCGGCACAAGCAATAGTACCGTCAGTCTCGCGCTGGCCGGCCGAAGCCGTTGCGAACAGGCCCGTCGCCGTGTGAACGATCGATGCGCCACCGTTCAGCGTCTGGATCGGCACTTCCGCACCGCGATCACCGTTGGATGGAGTAAAGGCTCCGTCGCCGACGCTGACCGTGTTGTCGGAGGTCTCGCCGTAGGCAATGCCGGCAGCAAGCTTGAACCCGCCGAACTCGCCTGCGTAGCGCACGGCCACATCCCAAAGGTCATCTTCGCCATATGCGGCAGAAACGACGAAACCGGCAAACGTCGGTGTCGAGTACTTCACGACGTTCCGGCGGTTGAATTCGAAGTTTTCGAGGTCCGGACCATTGAGGAAGCGCTCGATGATTTCATCACCGGCCTGCGATGACGACATGCCGTCAGCGATGGATGTCTTGGACAGGTCGATTTCGGCGATACCGGAGTTGGAGGTATCGGTCTGACCGACCTGGATGCCGCCATAGGTTTTGCTCTTCAGTTCCCAGTAGGCGAGACGGAACTCAGGCAAGTCGTCCCCGTCGTCGAGGTCCTTACGAACGAGGTCGAGATCGCCCGGCTGCCACTGTAGCTCAATGCGGTAACCTGCCGACCAGTCAGAAGTGATCTTTGCGCCGCCCTTGAAGCCGAAGCGCGTACCCGATGTCTGCGGGCTGCCAACGTAGACGTTGCTTTCCTGCGTGCCGGTTCCGCCGACATTTTGGTCTGCGTCCCAGAACATGACGGCTGTCGTCACCTGACCGTAGACCGTAAGACTAACCTTGCGGTTGCCTTTGCGTGCAGTGGTGGCTTCGAGTTCTGCGATACGCTCCTCGAGATCGGCGCAGCAGTCACCACCGAGATCGGCGGCATAGGCATTTGAAGAAACGAGAGCGGCGCTCAGAAAGAGGCCGGCACTCAGGATACGAAAACTCATCACAGTCCCCCAATTACAGATATGGCTACACGACCTAACGCGTCCTTCGTTGAGCCATCTGCTCA
>CAYGRH010000169.1:0-7414 GCA_964352165.1 uncultured Hyphomicrobiaceae bacterium
CCTCGGTGCGCCTGTCCCCGCCGTTGGCGTCGGGATGGTGCTGCTTGACGAGTTCCTTGTAGCGCGTTTTGATTTCTTCCTTCGTCGCACCTTCCGAAAGGTGAAGCGTTGTCAGGTGCTTACGCTCCAGAGGCTTAAGCTGGCGCCGGCGCTTTTTCGCTGTCTCACGCGACTGCTTTGCCCGCCAGGCAAAAAAACCATGCGGATCGTGCGCACTCGAGGGCGCGGATTTATCGCCACCCGACGTTGCCTCTTTCGTCAACGGATCAGGTGAATTGGCCCCCATTTTCCAGGTGGGACGGTGACCCGTGATGGCATCCTTGCGGAACTGCTCGACATCGTTGTCGCTCATGCCGTCAAAATAATTGTACGTGGAATTGTACTGGCGGACGTGGTCCATACAGAAGAAATAGTACTCGCCGTCCCGCCCTCGGCCCATCGGAGCACGATGCCTCCCCGGCTTCTCGCACCCCTTCCACTGGCAGTTCGGCGAATCGCCGACCGGCGTCGGCGTGGTCGCCTGCGTGGTCCGCTTGCGCTTGCCGGTGACCCGGATGGAATCGAAGTATTTGGAGTTGAGCTTCATGAGCCGAATTATGATCACTGGTAGGTTCGCACACAAGCCGCGTGCGACGCTCGCAACAACGATAGTTGCCTTAGCGCATTACAGCAGCAAAGTATGGCGAGATGTTTCCCGTGCCGTTGAGCAGTCCTAGCTCGATGACACGAATCTGACGCCCGCTTGAACAATCGCCACGCTGGCGCACCGTTATTAAAGCGGCACGCATCATGGCACGAACCGAACATGCCACCAAGAGATTGAGAGGAATTGAATGAGCCTGGAAACACGCATGCGCGAAAAACTGATGATTGCGTTTGAACCAACGCGTCTTGACGTCATCAACGAGAGCGAGCTCCACGCCGGACATCGCTCTTCGCCCGGCACAGGTGAAAGCCACTTTCGGCTGCTGATCGTTTCCCCAGCCTTCGAAGGGAAGTCTCGCGTGGACCGTCATCGGATGGTCAACGAACTGCTTGGCCCCGAACTTGAAGCAGGTGTCCATGCACTCGCATTCAAGACCTATGCGCCGGGCGAAGCCATCCGCGACTGATGTGTTGAACGAAACAGCTTGATCAAGCGGCTGGCTCTGCGGAAACGATAACCGCCTCTTGCACCGGCTTCACCCTGAGAGCCGTGATCTTGTTGCGGTTCTTGCGCAGGATCTCGAACCTGTAGCCGTAAAACGTAAACGCTTGTCCCGGCTCCGGGATCGTCTGAGCCTCGTGGATCACGAGGCCCGCAACCGTCGTCGCTTCCTCGTCGGGCAGGCTCCAGTCCATATATCTGTTGAGGTCACGGATAGCGACCGTACCATCAACGTTGACGGTCCCGTCGGCCTGGGGCCGGATGCCGGTTTCGTGGGTGTCGTGCTCGTCGGCGATCTGTCCGACAATCTCTTCCAGAATATCTTCGAGCGTCACGAGGCCCTGCACTTCGCCGTATTCGTCCACGACCAGTGCCATCTGCGATTTCTGTTTCAGGAACTGGTTGAGCTGTTCCTTCAGCGTCGTCGTGTCGGGCACGAACCACGGCTCGCTGGCAAAGCTCATCAATTCGAGATTGCGAACGTTCCAATCAGCCTCGCCCAGCGCGCTCAACAGATCTTTCGTGTGCAGGATGCCGACAATGTTTTCCTGCTCGTCCTTCCACACCGGAACGCGCGTGTATTGCGACTTCACCACATCGTCGACGATCATCTCGATGTCATCATCGGCATTCACCGTCTCCATCTTGGTGCGGTGAACCATTACATCGCCGACGCGCAGATCGCCAAGATCGAGAATTCCGCCGAGCATGTGCGCATCGCCTCGCGCAACCGCCCCCTCTTTGGTCTGGAGTTCAATCGTACCGCGAATTTCCTCATGAGCCGATAGGATGTTCATATTGTCATCCTTCGTGCCCGGAGTGATTTTGAGGATCGCGTTGACGACATACTCCACCGCGACCGTAAACGGCCGGAAGACGACAATGAGAACGCCCATGATTGGCGCCATCGCCATCGACACACGATCCGAATAGGCCAGTGCATAGGTCTTCGGCAGCACTTCCGCGAAGATTACCACCATCAGTGTCATCCCAATCGTCGCATAGGCCACACCGACTTCACCGAACAGGCTGATCAGCAGGCTCGTCGTAAGAGCCGACGCGAGAATGTTGACGAGGTTGTTGCCGAGAAGAACCGTCCCGATAATGCGCTCCGGCCGGCTCAATAGCGCGTTGACCTGACGCGCCTTATCGTTGCCTTCGAGCTCCAGCGCGTGCATGCGCGCACGTGACACCGCCGTAAGCGCCGTCTCCGACCCTGAAAAGATTCCGGACAGCGCCAGCAGCACGATTACAGCGGTAATAGTCAGTATGAGCTCGATGGTCATTTCTCAAATCGCGGATGTTTCGAAAGGAAACCGTCCACGCTGAAACTGGCAAGTGCGCCCAATAGGAAGGCTGCCCCCCCCTTGCCGCAGCTCACGAACGTGTCCGATCCCTCATTTAGGGAGAAAATCTACCATAGCCAGGACGCAAAACGATTAATGACAAGTTGCAGCACTAACGCTTCAAATCGCCGTTAAGAAATTCAACCGCCTGTTCGGCTGAAACCTCCCGCGAAATAAAGGCTTGCCCGATCCCGTTGGCGAGAATGAAAGCAAGCCGCCCGTCTCGGACTTTTTTGTCCTGTCCCATCAGCTTGACCAGAATTTGGGCCTCCGCAGCTTCTCCGCCGGAGATGTCGCTGACCCGAACCGGCAGGCCGACCGCCCTGAGATGGGATTCAACCCGCTCTGCTGTGCCAACGGGGCAGTGGCCCAGCTTTTCTGAAAATCGGAATGCCAGACACATCCCGATCGAAACACCTTCGCCGTGCAACAGGCGGCTCGAATAGCCCGTCCAGGCCTCTAGCGCATGGCCGAACGTGTGCCCCAGATTGAGAAGCGCACGGTCGCCGGCTTCCAGTTCATCGGCGATCACGACCCGCGCCTTGGCCAGCACGCTCGTCTCCACGGCCTGGGTCAACGGTGCCAGATCGTAAGCGAACACGGATTTCCAGTTCACCTCCAGCCAGTCAAAAAACGCGGCATCGCCCAGCAGGCCGTATTTCGCTACCTCGGCATAACCCGCCCGCATTTCGCGTTCCGGCAAAGTCTTGAGCACATCGAGATCAGCCAGCACGAGGCTCGGCTGATGAAACGTTCCGATCAGGTTCTTGCCAGCCGCTGCATTGATCCCGGTCTTGCCACCGACGGAGCTATCAACCTGCGCCAACAAAGACGTAGGGATCTGAACGAAGCGCACGCCGCGCCGCAGTATGCTGGCAGCAAATCCGGCCAGATCACCGATAACACCGCCCCCGAACGCCACGACGAAGTCGCCGCGCTCAAGCCCCATTTCAAGGAGCCCCTCGCACAGCGGGCCAAGTTGGGCGAAACTCTTTGTAGCTTCGCCCGGCGGCAGCACGATCGTCCCCTTCAGGCGGCCCTCGGCCTTCAGGCTCGCTTCGAGTACCGGAAGATGCAGCCGCGCCAGGTTGGCATCGGTGACAATGCCGCATTTGCCTTTGCCAAGTCGCGTCGCAATCAACTTGCCGGCTTCATCAAGCAGCCCCGGCCCGATCATGACCTCGTACTCACGGCCCGGCAGATCGACGGGAACCGACCGCGCCTGCGGCGGCAAATGAGCGTGGGAATGCGCAAGCGTCGGCATTGGTTGAACCTCGAAGTCTGTTGTTCGTGCTACAGCGTAGAGCGGCGATCGGCGCCACCTGAAATCAGCGATCAGCGGTCCTATCAGACCGTCCGCCTTGATGCCAGCACCGGGGAATCCTTCAGCTTCTGCACGATTTCGCGAACGATTACGTCGTGCGGCACGTCCCGGCTTTCCGCCCAGATGTCCGCCTTCTGATAAACCGGGTTGCGCTCGCCCATCAATCGCCGCATCACCGCTTCGGGATCTCCGGTCTTCAACAACGGCCGGTTGTCGCGCTTGGCTACCCGGCGCATCAAGACCGGCAGTTCTGCTTTCAACCAGATCGAAACACCGTGCCTACTGACGTTCTGCCGCGTTTCCTCGTTCATGAACGCGCCCCCGCCCGTCGCCAGCACCTGCGGCCCTTCTCCAAGAAGGCGCGCAATCACCTTGCGCTCGCCCTCGCGGAACATCTCCTCCCCGTGTGCTTCGAAGATATCGCTAATACTTTGACCTGCAGCCTTCTCGATTTCCTCGTCCGCATCGATGAACCGCAATCCCAGCCTCGAAGCCAGCCGGCGGCCGATGGCCGACTTGCCGCACCCCATCAACCCGACAAGGACAATCGAGCGATCTCCGAGCTTTTCGCGGATGTGCGAAATCCACTCGACCTCTTCGGCCGTCTTCTTTCGTCGGGAAAATCCGAACCTGATCATGATACAGTTCCATTCGGACGGATTGATTGGTGCAAGCTCACCCAATTCCTCCAGGCAGGCAAATCGGCAACTGGGTTGCACTACTCATGCCGCGCCCCAAAACAATTTCCAAGCCATCGACCACGGCTTGATTTGCTCGAATCGCGCCAGTCTTTCATAACCATGATGGAAGCGGTCCGTATAACGGGTCAGGCACGGGGCGTGCCAGTTCTATCAGGTCCCTGCTGAACTAATGCGCGGACATCACTGATTTTCTAGCGCCCACGCCCATCGCAACGGGCGTAGCAAGCCATAATGCAGCCAAGTTGGCGACTGACAACGATTGCGGGAGTGAACGAGACCAAATGCCAAGTCTTTTCCGGTTTTTGTTCGTTGTCGCCGTTATTCTGGGCGCCGGTTTCGCCGGTCTCTACGTAATGGCAACGTATTTCGAACCCGAACAGCTCGAAACGTCATACCCAGTAGGCAACATCGAGGTTCAACGCAATTAGGTCCCGCACCAAGCGACCTGGTTGCATGAATTCGATGATCTGATCTGCAAAAAACAAGGCTTCCCCAGCCCGCTTCGCCACAATAACAAGCTGACGCTCCGTTACGCTTCGCCCTCATCCTTGTGATGATGGCAACGACGGCGGCCGTGATAATACCGCTTCCGAGCGTCGGTTTGGGCCATTTGTGCCGCCTCAGATATGGGTTCTTAGTCTCTCATGCAGTCTCGAATGATGCGGCAATCTGCTTTCATGCGCATGCCTTTTGGGCTGAAACGCTCCTTGCATCGATCCGGGCTGAGACGGTCACTTTCGCTGGCATTGGGTTTGGGCTTCGGTGTGCTGGCTTTACTTGATGCGTCCGCCTCAAACGCACAGGACGGCTGGCTGGACGAAGCTTTCGGCCGCCGCGAACCCGAAATATCAACTCCCAGGCCGCCACCAACTCAGCGCCCGCAATCGGGGACGGCTGACAACTGGCATGCTCCGAACGGTGCGAACACCTCGCGCAACGATACTTACCTGCCTCCCATGCGCGAGATGCCCTCCGGCAGGCCGCCTGATCGAAACGGCGAGGATCCTTTTTTAGGTCAACCCTCTCCAGCTAACCGGGCAGCGCCATACGGAAACTCACGCGCACTCCCCGAATCTGCACGAACCGTCGAGCGCGGCGAACTCGCACCAGTCACGGCTGGTGACGGCTCTGGTCTTCCCTATGAGCTTTGGCGCGGACTGGACATCGCATCGGTTGAAGGCTTGCTGGCAAAGCTCTCGATTCCACCGCGATCGCCTGCCCTTCATGAACTCTGGTCTCGGCTATTGACCTCGAACGTCAGTCCTCCTGGCGGATCGGGCGAGACGGAGACAGCGCGCTTTGCTGCAATGCGGATCGAAGCGCTTTACCGTTCGGGCCTGTTGAGCAAAATACCGGAATTCATCGGCGATAATGCTCAAGCCGCATCAGATCCTGTCGTCATGGTCTTGACGGCGCGCGCCAAAATCGCGCTCGACCGTGATGATGAAGGCTGCGAACTGGCAAGCCGCATCGCTTCAGCCATCCCCTCATTGCCCGAACAGCTTAGGGGCCAAGCCATTCTGATTACGGGCTATTGCGCTATCAAATCCGGGAATACGGCAGCCGCCGAACTCATCGCCTCGCTTGGGCGCGAAAACGGACTTGATGCAGCATACTCCCCTGGGCTCGCAGCTCTTGAAGCGGTGGCCTTTAAAACGCAGCCGAGAGTTTCAGATAACAGCAAACTGTCCGTTATCGACTTCAAGCTGCTTGAGCAGGCAAAGGCCGCGCCGGGGAACACTTTATCAGCCAAAGCCAGCCCGGCTCTGCTTGTAGCATTGGCCCGCTCACCTGCTGCCAATGCCGAACTCAGAATTTCCGCCGCAGAACGCGCAGCCGCCTTCAACGCCATCGAGCCGCGCGAACTTGCCACGATTTACCGCGCAGCCGCAGGCCAGGGCGTCAACGCAGACGATCCCGTATCCCAGCCCGAAAGCCCGCTGCGTCGGGCGACTTTGTTTGCCTCAGCCGAACAGGAGCGCACCCCGTTCCGCAAGGTCCGCCTGATCCGCACTTATCTCGACAGCGCCCATCGCATCGGTCTGGACACCGCTGCCCTATTGATCATGGCCGATCCCGCCGCCGGCCTGTTTCCCGTCCCGGAGATCGGCTGGTTTGCCGAAACCGCCATCGAAATCGCGCTTGCTTCGAATCAGCCCGGCCGATTGCGCGAATGGATCGACGTTGCCGGGCAGACCGGAACTGCCGCCGGCTCCGACCTCGAACACTGGATGGCTCTGGCCGATATTTCATTCGGGCAGGGCTCCAGCCAGCATGGCGAGGTCTTGCAGTCGGTCGAGCGGATGGCATTGACGGGCCGCTTCGGTTCAGACCAGCTTCATCGCCTTGCAACCGTACTGGATGCGCTGGAATTTTCCGTGCCAATCCCGCTTTGGGAGGCAGCCAGCCGCACGCCCCAGCCCAACACAGGCCATCTGCCCGCAACCGGCGTCCTGACCGACCTTCAAGCAGCGTCAAAAAACAAGGAATTCGGCCGAACCGTTCTGCTCGCGATGCAGGCGTTGGGAGCTGATGGCCCAGCCGGCGCGCACATGATCGCTTTAGGCGATACGATCCGGGCTCTGCGGCGCGCAGGACTGAACAACGAAGCACGTCGCGTTGGCTTTGAGGCCTTGTTTGCGGCATGGCCACGCGGAGCCAACGGGTGATTGGCACGCGTCGATGAGGTAAAGCAGGATAGCACGCAACGATTCGTGCTTTTGGCCGGGGCCTCACCTCATGACGAGCAGACATGACGATCGCGCCTTGATTTCGGGCTTCCTGGAAATGAAGTCGGCCGAGCGCGGTGCAAGCCCCAACACGCTATCTGCGTATTCACGCGACCTGGAAGACGCATCCGGATTTTTCGCTGCCAGCTCAATTACGGCCATATCCG
>CAYGRH010000170.1:0-7386 GCA_964352165.1 uncultured Hyphomicrobiaceae bacterium
CGGCATGTCTGAAACGGAATTGAAACGCTGTGGTCATGATGAGGAGTGCCGGCCACAGGATCATCGAGACCATCGCCGTGTTGCGCGTCATTGCGTTCTTTTTGACGCGGACGAGATCGCCGTCCTTCCAGACGTAATAGCTGGCCGGCTTGATATCGCCTGGACCAAGTCCGATGGCGTTGATGACGGCGATCTTGATGGCGTTGCCCGACACATATTCGATGATCAGGAAGGCAAGGCCCATCGCAAGACCCAGGCACACCCCTTCAGCCATGTGGACAGCGACGGCCCTTGAGGCGTTGGCAACGGTGTGAAATATCAGCACGGTTGCCATAACGATTATGAACACGAACCCGCCGGCTGCCAGAGGCATTTCAGGCTGTTCGGCCCAAAGTGCGCTCAAAGCGGCAAATGTACCGAGGGCAAAAAAACTCCAGACAACCGGGCCGAGCGGACGCAGTTTCGGACGGCTTGCGGGCTCTGCTGCGGCAAGGAAAACGGTTGCGGCTGCGATCAGGATGAGCCCGACGATCGTTAGGCGGCCCGAGACCATCGGCAACAGCACTGCCAGCAGCAACGACGTCCCGACAAGGCGTGCCGAAAGCCCCGTTAGTTCGCTCTCAGGTCCAGAGCTGATACCGGGCAGGGATTTCGAATGGTCCAGCATTTGGCGATGTCCGGAATAGCAAATGAGAATGACGTTTCTAAGCGGTCGATGGCTGCGGGTCTGCGAGACAAACCTATATACTCGTTTTGAAAGCCATAGGTCCTCGCGTGCACGTTTTGGCCCAGTCATGCGGCCTGCCGGTCGCGGCAACTTACCAGCCTCGGCCCGCCACAAGGGCACGATGACCAGGGGCCATGACGTCCGCATTCGACGTTGCGGTACCATACGTGCTGGGTTATGTCATTGCGGCACTGGTTACGGCTTTGGGCGAGGCCGCTGTTTGCCGCTTTGAGTGGCGCGCCCGGCATGACTACCGGGCTGCCCCATGCCGCCGTCACCGCCGCAGCCCTTGCTAAGTCCGCGCCAACCTCGGGAGCCTGTAGCCTGGTGCTCAAGCGCATTTTCGACATTGCCGCCGCGACAGGCGCGCTGATCGTACTGGCCATTCCGATGGCCATCGTTGCGATTCTGGTGCGATGGAAACTCGGCTCGCCCGTCTTGTTCCGGCAGCAGCGCCCCGGCCTGAATGGCCGTCCATTCATGTTCATCAAGTTTCGCAGCATGAGCGATGCGCGCGATGAAAACGGCGAACTGCTGCCCGATGCCGAAAGGCTGCCGAAGTTCGGCGCCTGGCTTCGTTCGACAAGCCTTGATGAGCTTCCGCAGCTTTTCAACGTGCTGGCCGGCGATATGAGCATTGTCGGGCCGCGCCCGTTGTTGATGTCGTATCTCGATCACTACACAACCGAACAGGCTCGCCGCCACGAGGTTCGGCCGGGCATTACCGGGTGGGCCCAGGTCAACGGGCGCAATGCACTCGACTGGCCGGAGCGGCTGGCGCTCGATGTCTGGTATGTCGACAATCGGACGTTTCTCCTCGACCTCAAGATCATGGCGATGACCGTCAACAAGATCATTGCGCGCGATGGCGTCAGCGCGCCGGGCCATGTCACCATGCGCCGGCTGGACGAGACCCGGCGCGAGCCATGAACACCTTCGGTCCAGCAATCACCATTGTCGGTGCGGGCGGCCATGCCAGCGTCGTCATATCGGCTCTCAAGGCGGCCGGCCGCGAGCCTGCAAATGTATTCGACGACAACGCCGCAGCGGCCGGTGACCGGCAGGTGGGCGGGATCACGGTCAGGCCAACGCCTGAGGTATCCTGGTGGCAGGAGACGGCGCGGACGGCGCATCTGGCCATCGGCGGTAATGCTGTGCGCCAAACGCTATTGGAAGGGCTGCGGGCTGATTGGGCGACCATCATTCATCCCAGCGCCATCATCGACCCCACAGCCAGGATCGGCCATGGCGTGTTCGTTTCGGCGGGTTGCATCATCCAGGCCAACGCGCGGATCGGAGACCATTCGATCATCAATACCGGTGCGATTGTGGAGCATGACTGCAAGGTCGGCAGGTTCGTGCATCTCGCCCCTCGCACGTCGCTTTGCGGCGGGGTTGAGGTCGGCGACGGTGCGCTTTTGGGTGTGGGCACCAACGTTATCCCGTTGCGGCGCATCGGGGCTTGGGCAATCATCGGGGCGGGATCGACGGTTGTGCGCGACATTCCCGATCACGTTACGGCTTATGGATGTCCGGCGAAGGTCATTGGCAGCCTAGCGTAGGCCGGCTGCAACCGGTGAACCCGTGATTTGCGGTCAGCCAAGAATGCAGTCGGGTCGGCGAAATAACGGCTTTGAGACGAAACGGGGACGCAGGCACATGCTGAGCGACACAGCGAACAAGGCAGGTACACAAGCGCCGCCCGTGGAGGCGCCCGCCCGCGTCTTCCTGTCGCCGCCGCACATGTCGGGCCGTGAGCTCGAGCTTGTGAACGAGGCGTTTGCTTCCAATTTCGTTGCGCCCGCCGGGCCGATGCTGAACCGTTTTGAAGCTGACCTTTCCGCCTACACGGGGTTTGAACATACAGCCGCTTTGACGAGCGGCACGGCAGCAATCCATCTGGCGTTGCGCATCGCCGGCGTGGAGCGCGGGGATACCGTCTGGTCCTCGACCTTGACGTTCATCGGCGGGGTTGCGCCCATACTCTACCAGTCGGCGTTACCGGTGTTTCTGGATGTCGATCAATTCGGGCTGCTCGATCTCGACCTGCTCGAAACCGAACTGGAAAAAGCGAACCGTGCCAACACGCTCCCCAAGGCGATCATCCTGACCGACCTTTACGGAATTGCCTGCGATACAAGGCGCGCTCGCTCGTTGTGCGACAGCTATGGTATCGTGCTCGTCTCGGATGCCGCCGAAGCGATGGGATCGACGCGCGATGGCGCCCATGCGGGACATCCCGCGCACTTCGCGGCGTTCTCGTTTAACGGCAACAAGATCATCACGACGTCAGGTGGAGGCGCACTTTGCAGCAACGACCGGGCTGAGATCGAGAAGGCGCGGAACCTCTCGGCGCAGGCCCGCGAACCGGTCGCCCACTACGAACACACAACGACCGGTTACAATTACCGGCTAAGCAACATCTGCGCGGCAATCGGCGTGGGGCAGCTTGAAGCGCTCGACGATCGCGTTGCGCGCAAACGCGAAATTGCTACCACTTATCGTCAAGCGCTCAGTGGCCTTGATGGCGTATCGTTTCTTGGCGAACCCGAAGGCACGCGATGCAATAACTGGCTGAGCGTCATGCTCCTAGACAAGGCTTTAAGCCGAGCCGGGCCTGCCGATATCATCGCAGCCCTTGAAACCGAAAACATCGAGGCGCGGCCTGCCTGGAAGCCCATGCACATGCAGCCGGTGTTTCGTGATGCGCTGTACTTCGGCGGCAAGGTCGGTGAGCACTTCTTCGATAGCGGGGTTTGTCTGCCGAGCGGCACCGCGATGAGCAAACAAACTCTCGACCGCGTGATCGCGATCTTGCATTCAAAACTGGCCTGAGCGACACCGGGAGGGCGAACCGGAACTTGCCCGACGCCCGCTGCGCCAGATGACGCGCTTCACTTCAACCGATCTTTCCAGGAACGCTGCGGCTTGAACATCTGGTACGTCAATCACTACAGCGGTGGCCCCGGCATCGGACCGGCTCATCGCCCGTTCAATCTGGCGCGGGCGTGGCGGGCTCAGGGGCACGATGCCAGCGTGATCATGGCCCGCTACCACCACCTCATCGACCGAGAGACCGAACTGCCTGGGCGAATGACTGTCGAGGGCATCCCGTATCACCTGCTGGCTGCACGTCACTACGAGGGCAACGGGCTGGCGCGCATCGCGAATATGTTCGACTTCTGCCGTGGGCTGTCGCGGCTGGGAAAGGCTTTGCCCGATGATCTGCGTCCGCCGGATGCGATTATCGCGTCTTCGCCCCATCCGTTCGTTGCCTATCCGGCGGAGAAACTTGCCCGCAGGTTCGGTGCGACGCTTGTTTTTGAAATTCGTGACATCTGGCCGTTGAGTTTGATCGAAGTTGCCGGCGCTTCAAATCTGCATCCGTTCGTGATGGCGTGCCGGGCGGCTGAACGTCATGCCTATCAAAAAGCCGATATCATATCCTCGCTGCTCCCACGGGCAGACCGGTATCTGACGACGGCGGGAGCAGAGCACAAACCGTTCGTTTGGGTGCCAAACGGGGTCAACGTGAATGGACCGAGAGGAGCCCGTGAAGCCTGCCCGACGACGGATGCCGCGCTTGCTCAGATCGCTGAGTGGAAGGCGGAAGGCCGCGTCGTCGTTGTTCATGCCGGATCGATGGGCCCGCCCAACGGCCTTATCGAACTACTCGATGCCGTGAACACGCCTGCTGCGATCAAACGCTCGCGTGAATTCGGAATTTTGCTCGTCGGTTCCGGCATCCTGTCGGAGCAAATATCGAAGGATGCTGTAGCCAGCCCGTGCGATGTTCGCGTTTTGGGGCGCGTGCCCAAAGGCAACGTCAACGCCATCTTGAAAGACGCGGATATCGGCTATTGCGGGCTTGCCGACCGACCTACACTTTATCGCTATGGCGTGTCGCTGAACAAGTTTGGTGACTACCTTGGGGCCGGGATCGCCTGCCTGCTACCGATCGCTCCTTGCGGAGATCCGGTCTCAGAATCCGGGGCCGGCATCGCAACGGCTGCATTAAGCCCAGAGGAATTATGGTCCGCCCTCGCCAGCCTTATCGATCTGTCCCATGACGAGCGGGCCCGTATGGGCGCCAACGGCCGCGCCTATATGGAACGCGAATACGACAACGCCAGAATCGCTGAGCGTTATGCAGAGGCGATCTCATCGCTTGGCCGTTGAAAATTCCACAGCGGTTGCTTTGCGGCCGGAACTCAACACCGTGAAAAATCCAAGACGCCAACCTCAGTCTGCCTGGAGCAGGAGGCTGCGCTCGTAGAGATGGACGGCGTGGGTCTTATTGCGCGCGTCAAGTTTCTGCTTTGCGTTGTTGAGATGCGTGCGAACCGTGTGCGGGGAGATACCTAGAACCTTTCCGATCTCTTTGTCGGTCAGGCCCTCGCGGCAATGCTGGATCACCTTTTCCTCCTGCGGGGAGAGAACAGTGGAGGCAGCCTTACTACGCAAGGGAAAGCGCCGCAGATGCTCCAGGCCGTAGTTCGTGCAAATCCAGGTGATTTCGGGCCATGAGCGCGAGCGGTCTTCCGAGCTTAAGCGTGCGACGTCTACGACGCACAGCATCACGCAAGACATGCCGATGGCCGGAATAGCCAGAAGGCCGGCGGATTGGAGATTCGAGCATTCGATTGATGACACCGCACCCAACGCCGTTCCATTGCTGGCGTTGGGATCCCACCATTGAGGTGAGGACCCACCGGCAATGAGAAGGTCCAGCGGCTGTTTTTGGGCGTAGAGCCTCGATCGCATCGTGGCCAATGTGCCGCCGACCGTGTCGTAAGGGAATTGCGCTGAACCCAACGGGACCACCCTGCGGAATGATATGAACATCAAGCGCGCCTGGTATTTTGCCGCGAGACGTGCCGCCAACTGTTGAATGCTCTCGAACGGGGTTGGCGAAGTTGAAACACCCGATAACAGCTGTAACGGCCCTAGACACGTACCGTCATGCAGCAGGCCGGAGGACGTGTGTTGATCATCCGGCACCGACAGTTTCGCTGCCCGACCGTTTTTGATTTCCCCGTTTCCTTCGTTCGGCATCATTCGCTGTCCGTGGGTCGCGTGCCGAAAGTTGGCCGCTTTGCGCCGTGTGGTATTGCGGCTGAGGTGAGCAGCCCAAGGGTTATCTCGAAGCTGGGATAAATCAACCTAACATTGTATTGAACGAAAGAGAATTCGCTGCTCTGTATACGGATTGAAGCTTGATCTGACGGAGTCTACTCACCGAATTCCCTACGGGCACCCATAAATATGTGCCGTGAACCCTGAACGGACCATCGACACATGCGAATTTCAACGCTGATGTCGCGCCTACCACCAAAGGTTGCGCTGCGCAACTAGGGTGCGATCGGAATATTTCTCAACAAGTTCAACGAAAAGGCACAGAGAGGCGTTCGTTCTCGTTCCACCATAATGCTAGTTAGTATGCACTGAGGACGACGTCTTTCGGTAGAACAGGGATTCAATCTCCGTGTGTTCGGAGCACAGCAGTGTCGGCTTCAATGGCCGCAACTTGGCTGCCCTGTACGTTTTTGTGGAACAACCGATGACCGGCATAAACGCACTTATTGATGCTTTCGATGATGCTGTCAGAAGGGCCTGCGGTCCCGAGGCGTCGCCAGAGACGCGTGCTTCTGAGGTCATCGCCGCCGGCTTGAATGAAGATCATGCGGCATATTCGGAACCTAATTTGAGTGAACAGGTTGCAGCAGCCGAAGCCAGAGTTCTTGGTTATCGCACGACGACACCCTCGGAGCTGCTGGCCAAGGCTGAATTCATTCTGCGGGAGATGCGAAAGCTCACCGACGAGGTCGAGGAATTCGACGGCTATGCCGATCGACTGCGCGCCGATCTTTCAGCCGTGCTGCAATGCGAGGATGGCGGCCAAAACGGTTGAACGGCACCAGCAGGATACGTTACGGCCTCAAAAGCAATGGTATCGCGCGCCACGAGCTCTAGTGGCCGTTGGCGATGCGACCGATTGATTTGAGGTCCACCTTAAACTCGTTGTGGCGCAGTTCCTCGATCACGCGATTGCGTTTGAGCTCGGCAACCACACGGCTAACCGTCTCTGTGGTCAGACCCAGCGTCGCCCCGACGTCTTCGCGTCCGAACAGGTGGCACTGGTCGGTGTCGTTGGATAACCACTTCATAAGACGTGCGATCCTTTGACGGGCAGTGCCGGTGTTAAAGTCGGTTATCGAGCGGTCGAGATCGAGGGCAACGCGGTGCCAGTGCTCCAGAAGGCTGTCGGCCAGTTCCGGTCGCGTCAACGCCAGATCGTGGATCAATTTGGCGGAGATCCGGCAGAGCTGAGATGAGTGCAGACTGATCGCGGAATGATCGTACGTATCGTTGACGGTTGCCTCCAACCCGAAGGCATCGGTCGGCCTCACGAGGCGCACAATGCGCTGTGTTCCGTCGGCTGAAACCTGAACAAGCTTGACGAGGCCCTCGCGCAGCGTGAACACCATCTGAGCCGGGTCGCCTTGCGCATAGATCACGCTGCCGGGCTGATGCTGCCATTGGTCGATCGGGCGATGCATTTCAGCGAAATCTTCCGCTGTCAGACTCGCAAAAAGCGCATTCTTGCGAATGGGGCAAGCTTGGCAATTTGCAACCCCGGTCCAGGCGTCGCGCGGTGT
>CAYGRH010000171.1:0-7349 GCA_964352165.1 uncultured Hyphomicrobiaceae bacterium
TCGTTCATGACGGGGTTGCTTGCAGCCGTCGTTGCCAGCCCTTGCACGGCACCGTTCATGGGTACGGCGGTCGGTTTTGCGCTGACGCAACCGGGGATTGTTGGAGTCGCCGTCATCCTGTGTCTCGGTCTGGGGCTTGCCTTACCCGTGCTGATGATATCGCTGTTTCCTTCCTGGGTACGCATGATGCCCAAACCGGGCGCGTGGATGGAAACTCTGAAACAGGCGCTGGCTTTTCCGCTTTATGCAACGGTTGCCTGGTTGATGTGGGTGTTGAGCCAGCAGGTCGGCTCATCTGACCTGCTGCTTGCAGGGGTTGGACTCGTGACGGTTGCGCTGAGCGTTTGGGCGCTGGGGTTGACGCAAAGCGGTATGTCGGGCCTGCCGCGAGCGACAGCACTGGCGACGAGTGTCGTGGCGCTGGTGATCAGTCTGGTTTTGATCGGCGGCTTGAACCCCGTCGAGACGGCGCCTGCGAGTGCGGTGTTGCGCGATGGCGCTCGCTCAGGTGGCGAGGGCCAGTATCCGACTGAGCCGTTTTCCGAAAAACGGCTGGCCGAACTCAGGGCTGCGGGCAAGCCTGTGTTTGTGGAAATGACGGCTGCGTGGTGCATCACCTGTCTCGTCAATAAGAAGACGTCGCTGTCGCAGCCCAGTGTGAGAGATGCCTTTAATGCTGCAGGTGTCACCTATCTTCTGGGCGATTGGACGAACCGGGATAGTGCGATCACCAAGGTGCTCGACGCGCACGGACATGGCGGAGTGCCGCTGTATTTGCTCTATGGCCCTGTGGGCGAACCAGAAATACTGCCGCAGATCCTCACACCGGGTATTGTCCTGGAAGCGGTGCAGCGAAAACTCGGCGTGTCGCAAGCGGGGGTGCCGCAGTCGCAAGGTGCGGGCGGTTGATCTCATGCGGTACAGCCGGTTTGGCCGCTTGTACGTGCTCAGGGCTAATGCGCCGATGATCCTCGCGCGGCTGGCGGGCGTAATGCGCTGTGGGTCACTCGTCGCATTTTCGATTGTCTTCGAAGCGACCGGCCCGAGGACTAGCCCAGGCTGTTGCGGGAGATGGAATGGCCGACTTCAAGCGAAAACGGGATGCTCGCCGGGCCACGGCTTCCCTGGCTTTGTTGGCTGCATTGATTTCGGCGGCCGCACTTGTTGCTCCGATTGATGGCAATGGCGGCCATGCGGTGGCAGCGGAACTGACGGCGCGACAGGTCACGAGCCGTTTGTTTCAGGCCGATCCCGATAAAGGCGTGGCGTTCGTCGATATGGATCTTTCCTTTCTCGATCTGTCCAAGCTCGATTTCAAAGCTGCGGATCTGACGGGAGCGGACCTTTACGGATCTGACCTGACCGACGCGATCTTGGTGGGTGCCAACCTCAGCGAAGTCCGGCTTGATCGCGCTACGATCGTGCGGACGGATTTTGCCGAAGCCGATCTTACGGACGCCACGCTCCTTCGCCCCAACATGTTCGGCGATCTTGCCTATCAGGCTGGCGATGTGGCGCGCTTTGGCGGTGCGAAACTCCTGAGGGCGCGGCTGATGGGGCATTTTCCCGGCGGTGATTTTCGCGGAGCCAATATGGAGTTAGCCGACCTATCGCCGCTGAGGCGTAAACCCGATACGATTGCCACGGTGGCGCGCGTACACCTGGAACGGGCGGACTTTACCGGTGCCAATCTGCGCCGCGCCAACCTCGAACAAGCCGTGATGAGCTTTACAACCTTTGCTGGAGCAGATCTCGCGGGTGCGAACCTGAGGCTTGCCGATTTGACGCGTGCGGACTTTTCCAATGCCAATCTTGCAAACGCGGACTTTACCGGAGCCAAGCTCAATGGTGTTATCCTGACAGGGGCTACCGGCATCGAGGCATCGAAAGGATTGGGCATTGCAGTTAATGCGGGAAAGAATTTGCCGTGAAATCTAATCCGGTCGCAGCAGCCCGCAGGTTGTTGGGAAGCCTGCTTGTCTGGCTGGCGCTAACGGCCAGTCTTGGAGGGCTTGGGATATCCAGCACGCAAGTCGCCGCTGCGAGTTATGAGCCGGTCGACACTGCACTCGTGGTTGCAGTCGACGTATCGAATTCCGTCGATGACGCCCGCTACAAACTGCAGATGGAGGGCATAGCGGCTGCACTCACCGATGAGAGCGTATTGGAGGTCATCCTAAACGGCCCGCGCGGGGCGATCCTGTTTTCGATCGTGACCTGGTCGGACCGTCCGGAAGTGGCGATGCCGTGGTTTCGCATCAGCAGCAAGGAGGAAGCCTTGACGGCGGCAGCGATGGTACGTGCATTGCCGCGGTTTGGTGGCGAGTTTACCTGCATGGGACGGATGATGCAGTTCCTCAACGACAAGGTTTTGTCGCAGGTTCCTGCACAAGCGCTGCGGACGGTGGTCGACGTGTCCGGCGATGGCCGCGATAACTGCAATCCTGATCGGCCGGTCGATGTGTTGCGCGATGAGCTGGCAAGCTATGGCACAATCATCAACGGGCTTCCCATTCTGGAAGGTTCGGAGGCCGATACGCTGGAAGACTGGTACCGGGAGAATGTAAAGGGAGGGCCGGGATCGTTCATTCTGCCAGCGAACGGTTTCAGCGACTTCGGGCGGGCGATCCGGCAGAAGTTCCTTGTTGAAATCAGCGGGCTGCCCGCGTCCGCATTCGCGATCCAAACGGCAAGTGCCCGTCCACAGGCCGACTGATGGCGGGCAACGTGTGTGCTGGTGGCCTTAATCGGTAAACGCGCGGTCGAAGTTCTTGGCTGACTTGAGCCCTTTGGCCGTATCACTACCCTTCATTTCCAGAAGTTTGGCTGAGTTGACGTCAGCGCCTTCGAAGTTTGCGTTGGCGATGTTGGCACCGCGGAAGTCTGCGCCGCCCAGTTCGCTGCCCGAGAGATTTGCCCCTTCAAAGTTTGCACCGTTCAGTCCGGCATATTCCATCTGAACGCGCGCCAGATTGGCGTTGCGGAAGGACGCGTTCTCGAGGTTTGCTGAATTCAGCACGCCGCGCATGAGGCCCATGGACTGGTTTGTCATGTCGGCTGAAAGGTTGGCGTCATCGAAGATCGCGTCCTTCAAGCTGCTACGCGACATGTCGGCTGCAATGCGCGCACCTGTAAAATCGGCACCATCGAGGGTGGCTCCCATGAGCTGGGTTGCAAACAAGCTGGCCTTGCGGAACGTGGCGCCTGTAAAGTTCGCCTTCAGTCCCCAGGCCTGATCCATGACGACGCCATCGAGATTGGCGTTGGCAAAGTTGGTGCCGTTGATGCGGGCCGTCTGGAGATTGGTTTGCCGGAGATCGAGGCCTGAAAGGTCGAGACCGTTGAGCCGTCTTGCTCTGAGGTCGACGGTTTCTCCGGGCTTGGCGTCCGCGATCATCTTTTGGATTTCAGCGCGGGTGAATTCTGCCTTGGTGAACTCATCGGACTGCAGGTTGACGTGATCGAGCATGCCCTGAGCCAGCGATGATCCGGAGCTGGCAGCCATTGCAAGGCAGATTGCTAGAACTGCGCATAGTTTGCCATTGACGCGTGCGGACATGGATTGATCTCCCTCTCACGGTCTTAGTGATGGAAGGCAAGACCGCTTTTGCTTTCAGGGATTAAATCGCATGGAGCTCGATCACGCGGCATCAACTTGCCGCGATGTCGCGGCGTGTCGTTAATCTCAGTGTGTTTTGGCAGCAGTTCGGCGCCTGACTTATCAGATATCGTTCACTGTCGACGAGCCGCAACGCCACTTCTTAATCTGCCAGCCGGGATGATCCTGCGACCACTTCGCGAAGTAGGGTGGAGCGTGCAACATGCAGTGACTGTCTGAAGCATCACCGTTAACGGGAATGCGGTGTTCCTGGCAAACCTGAGGGTCGGCGATCAGGCAGGCTTGGATGATGATTGCCATCATGGCGGGGTTTCTCCCGGTGCTCGTTGGGCGGCGTGCGGTTTTCCCGCACTTCAGTCGAGCATTACGCCGGCTCGCAGGCAACGGATCGGCTGCAAATCGCGAGATCACTTAAGCGTGAGACTGGGCGCAGCGTCTGCTTCGTCTCACGTGCTTGTTCGAGAGTTTGGTCGGCTCTTCGGGCTGCAGCCAGCCAAGGTGCCTCCGCCCGGGCCCGATAAACCTCTATGCCGTGACCAGTATCTCTCCGCGGCCGAGGTGGGCCATGTCGCCGGCAAAGCGGCGCACAGGGCCTGATGGCAGTACGGGCGCGGCCTTGCCGAGTGCGGCTGCGTAATGGCGGGACATGATGTGCAGTATTCCCAGATCGTGCACGCCGCAATCCAGGAAGGTCGGGAGTGGATCGTCCAGCGTCGGCGTGATCAGCGTTCCACGGCGCATCTGGCAGCCCGCGCTGGGGCCGAAGCCGCCGACAGCCCAGATCGTGCCACCCATCATCCGGTTGCCTGCAAAAGCGCCGATGGTGGTTTTTGATACGACCAGTCCGCGGCGCATGCGGGCCGCGCATTGATGGCCAATGGGACCGGTGACGATGATGCTGCCACCAGTGATACCGTCTTTTTCGCCGGCGCGCGGTGCGCCCAGGTAATCGCCTGCCGATCCTGCGACGGTGACAAGGCCATCCAGCATTGCGGAAGCGAGGTAGGCTCCGGCGTTGCCGCGGATTTCGAGGCGGCCCGCGCGCATTTTGCGACCTGCATAAGCACCAGCATCGCCATCCACGATGATGGTTCCGCCTGTATGCGTTTCGCCGATGAAGTCGAGCCGGCCGGAGCCGCCTTCGATAATGACGGTGTCGCCGGGCGTTCCTGTCACGGCGAAAGCATCGCCGAGATGCACTGCCCGAGGGCCGGTGCCGATATCAAGGCGCTCGATGTCGGCAATGTTCATGGCCGCCAGCTTGCCGGGGATGAGAGCTGACAGGTTCAGGCGTTCAGCGGGCTCAGAGCGCAGCTTGAAGGTCAGTGTGCCGCTTGAGCTTTTCGCGGTGCTCGTGTCCGTTGTCGGAGCGTTCATGGCAGCAGGTCCTTCAAGTGGTAGTGGTGCTGGCCCAGGTTGCCGCCGTAGTTACCCGCGCTGATACGGTAGACGCCGCGTTCGCGACCCTTCTCAGTGATGGTCCTGATGCCTGTCTTCATGGCTTCGGCGACGGCCTTCGAGGTGAGGCCGTCAATCACGATTTCTAGGACGGCGACTGTTTCGGGGTCGAGCTGGCTATCGACCGCGCCGCGCAGAACCGGGCAGAAGGCGTCGTTGGTCGAGGCGGGCGCGCCTTTGTACTTTGAGCCGACCTTTGACCCTGAGCGGACGACGCCGCCCGGGAACGGCATGATGATATCGCGAACTTCGTTCATGGCCTCGACCGCCATTTCGCAGGTCTCCAGGAGGCCGACGCGGTTCGTGCCCAGCAGCAAGAGGTTGCCGCCGCCCACCGCATCCGTGATGACACCGGTGGTGTCTTCCACGATGAATTCGCCGTCCATGACGGGGACGCGCCAGAACCGGCGGTCGCCAAGCTTGCGTGCGGTTTGCCAGCCATCGCCGAAGAAGCGCGGACCAGCCGAGAGCGGCAGGCGGGTTCCGGATTCAACGCCATTGAAGCATGCCGAGCCAGGGCTGGTCAGAACGCACTGGCCCACGCGGTTTTTCAATTGGGGTTCGAGCGCATCAGGCGAGAAACCGAACACAAGGACCCGGACGCCCGGACGGCCATCAGGCGTTTCCTCGGGCGGGATTTCGTAATCGATGCCGCATTCAGCACCGCAGCCGATCACGGACGTTCCAAAGCCGGTCATGGTGATCGCTGCCTGACGCGCCCACTTGGCGCTGTCGGCTGTGATGATGACGCCGGTGGCACTCATACCGAAAGCTTCGGCGAAAGTGTCGTCGATGCGAACGCCGTTGACGGTGATGTCTTTGTTGGTCATCGGGTGCATGCCACCAATTCAAATGGGCTGTCTTCGCGCATCAGGCGTTCAGGCACGTTGAAGGTATCGGGCGGCACGCCCCAGCGACGGTCGTAGGCATCGCGAACGTGATTGAGGATGGCGGGATCGTATTGGGGGGCTGCCTGCAGGGTTCTGCCAAAACGGGCAGCTTGCAGCTTGCCGTCGCGGACGATCGCCGTGCCGTCCTTGAATACATAACGCGCGCGGCGGAACATCTCGGCGCGATTGGCGCTGTCGCGGTAGACTGATACGTCAGCGATTGCGCCGGGCTTGAGGTGACCGCGGTCGGTTGCACCCAGCAGTTTAGCGGGAGCCGAGCGCGTCATGACGGCGATCTCGGTCAATGAGTATTCGCGCGCGATGGAGGGAAGCGTCGAGACTTCCATCGCTGCTTTCGGCAAGCTGTCGATGACCGACTGGCGTACGGATTTGTCCATCAATTGCGCGATGAGATCGGGGTAACTCGTGAAGGGTCCGCCGTTGGGGTGGTCGGTCGTCATGTAGACTTGGCGTGGATCGTCGATCAGCAGGAACATTTCCATGCCGATGGCCCACTGCAGGGCCGCCATGTTGCTTCTAGCCTTGTAATGGAACGGGACAACGCCGCCGCCGTTGGCATCGCCATCGCGGATCATGAACTTCTTCGGAGTGGCCCAGCCGCGCGCGTTGAACTGAGTCATGGTGTCTGAGGAGATCGTGACGGTGGGGCCGAACATGACCTGACCGACGTCGGCTGTAACGTTCTTGTTCTTCGCCAGCATTTCGGCCAAGCGGGCTGCACCTGATGATACGCCGAAGCTGCCTTCTTTCCCGTAGCCGTAGAATTGCAGGTGGGCCAGATGCATGGGCTGGCCTTCCGCGGATTCGATGGTCGCTGCGGCGGTGTCGACGCTGCCGGGAAGGCCGAGGTTGTGGGTGTGGAGGTGAAGCGGATGGG
The DNA here is from genome assembly GCA_964352165.1 of uncultured Hyphomicrobiaceae bacterium. Taxonomy (GTDB): domain Bacteria; phylum Pseudomonadota; class Alphaproteobacteria; order Rhizobiales; family Hyphomicrobiaceae; genus CAYGRH01. Next base: position 6,866 of record CAYGRH010000171.1, read on the forward strand.
GTACGCCCAGGCCGGTGAGTGCTTCGCGCAGGGCGGCGGTAATCTGGCGGGACGATACGCCGTATTCGGGCACAACATCGTCCAAATCGAAGCTGCGGACGTTTTCTTTCAACGCAGCCACGCCGCCGGGATTAATTGTTTTGGCACCGATTGCGCGGCTCGTGGTCATCAACCAGGCGACGTAATCCTGGACGGCGGATTTCGAGGCGCGGTCGCGCAGCATGCCGAGCAGCACGTCGTCGTTTCCGACGACAGTGAGAGCTGCGCGGTCCACGTAGGGAATGAGTTCGAGTTCGGCGTGGGTCGCCACAGCGTCGCTGGGGGCGACGGCTGGTTCGACAACAAGCGTGAAGCCCATTTGCGCGTAAAGCGCGCCGGTGGTGAACAGGTCGAAGGGCGCACCGGTCCATTCGGATGGCGGCGTTTCGAGATCGGCATAACGTTCCGGCAATAGCAGCCGGGCGTCGGCTACGTTGGCGCCCAC
>CAYGRH010000172.1:0-3898 GCA_964352165.1 uncultured Hyphomicrobiaceae bacterium
TGGTGCCGCTTAGGTGACTTGAACACCTGACCCCGTCATTACGAATGACGTGCTCTACCAGCTGAGCTAAAGCGGCTTGCCGTGATGGCGAGGGTGAGGAAATACCCTCACAACGCGCCGATTGCAATAGGCTGCGCGCCAGTGCGCACCGTTTGCCGGCAGCCGGCTCCTCCAGGGCCTGCGCGTCTTATCAGCGATCCCTATTTCGTCCCCATGGAATAAGGCGCTCGGGGCGATCTGCCGGTGTCGGGCGCTTCCTCATCCAAACCCGGATCATCCGGCGCTCGCGGCGAAACGAAAATCCGCGTCTCGGTGCTGTCGCCGGAGCCAGCCTTCAATTGCCCCTTACCGGTGTCCGCAGGTGCATCGGGGCGGACCAGTCGAGCCGACTCTGCAGGACTTGATGCCAAAGGCTTGGCCGAAGTCGTTGGGGCTGGATTGTTCGATGACTCGACGGCGGCAGCTGGCTTTGACGCAGCCGCCGACTTTCGCGGTTCAGCCGTTTTGGCGCTTGCCTCCGCGCTGGGCGCGTCACCGCTGCCGGTTGCTGCACCCTTAACCGCCGCCGCAGCAGCCGTTATGCTGCGTCCTGATGACGTCTCTTTCGCTCCCGCAGCATTCTTTTCAGAGCCGGGTTTGCTCTCGGTCGGTGTCGCGGCTTTGGCCTCTGCACCAGCTTTCGCGTCAGCGTCTAAGCTAGCCTCTTGCCGAGCTGCCAGCTCGGCACCTCCTTTGGCCGCTGACGCTGGTTCACCGCGATTATCATTGGGTTTTACTCCAACGCCGGGAGCCTCTCCGTCATCTTTTTTTTTAGCCGCTTCATCTGCAACAGGCGTGACTGACGGCTTCGCTGGCTCTTGTTTTACAGGAGCGGCAGGTTTGGCAGAAACCGCTGCGGCTTTGGTCGTCTCAGGCTCGATCACGTCAGCTTCGACCACATCCTCGGCCGCGCGTGAGGGTTTGGGCTTTGCAACGACCGGCTGTGCTGTACTACGGCTCGAGGCTGCCGCAGCCGCAATAGCACCCGCCGCGCCTTGGACGGCCGCTGATTGTTCGACAGGCGGGCCATCGCTTTGCATCTCATGCGGCGTCGGTGCCCCAAGGGCCACCAGCTCTTCGAGTTTGCGGGCAAGCAGTTCGTCCCCGCCCTTCTCGGCTGCTTCGACAGGAACGCGCCATTGGAAGGCATCCAGCGCCCCGGTGACCGGCGACACGGGTGCCCAGTTATCGGAAACGACGCCATCTGCGGTCCATGCTGGATCTCGCGGCGCGTTGACGGCGCGCGCCAGCCATTCCCGGACACGGCCCTTGTCGCCGTGCTGCTCGCCCTCGATGCGGGCCATCAGCGTGCAAACGCGCTGCGTTAGCCGGTTCTCCAGCAACGGTTCCAGCGCCGAGCGGCCCGCGTCGTAGTCCTTTGCATCGATGGCTGCACTGGCCACCGCAATCGGGCTTTCAAGGGAGTAAGGGTTGAGCCCGGCAAGTTTCTTCACGCGGTCAAGACGGTCGCGTGGGCTGTCGCCAAGCCGGGCATAGGCATACGCCATGGCAAGATCGGGATGCGGCGATTTAAGCCAGGTCTTCTGAATGACCTTCGTCGCCTTTGGTGTGTTCCCGCGCGAGGCCAATAGGCGGCCTGCAATAGCTGCCGCGGGCACGAGACCGGGGGCTAACCCATGGGCTTCAAGCGCTAGCGACTGTGCGCGCTCTGGATCGTTGTCTTCGGCAACCTGGGCCTGCGCGGTCAACAGTACCGCCCGTCGCCTCGCCGCGGTGTCCTTATCGATATGCCCGTTCTTGCGGGCAATGCTCAACGTATCAAGAGCCCCGGCCCAATCGAAACTACGGCACTGCAGTTCGAACAGCGCATCGGCTGGCCAGCGGAGCTTTGGATTCAACTCGATGGCGCGCTCGGCAAATTGGATCGCGGCTTCGCGCTCGCCTTCCTTTTCAGCTTCGAGGAACAACCCGCGTAATCCGAGCTGTTCGGTGTCGGGCGAGGACAGCATGGCCTCAAAGATGCGCCGCGCAGTCCCTTTGTCGCCCGAAAGCTGGGCTGCCTGGGCACGCAGAAGATGCGTCAGCGGCTCGTTGGGCAGCGTTTTGCGCGCTTGTACGGCGTAGCGCGTGGCCGCATTCCGGTCGCCTGCGCCGATCGCAATCATGCCCGATGACAGAGCATCAAGGCCCGATTTTTGCCGCCGCCGGTTGAGGAGGTTGCCGATCGTAGCGGGGCTTTCCCAGATATGGCGTAGCAGCGACCACACGAACAACACCGCGCCCGTCAGCAAGGCAAGAATCACCACCGCGCGGAACACGCTGGTTTCGATCACATAGCCTTCCCAATTTACGACGAGGTTGCCGGGGCGGTCAGCAAGCCAGGACAGCCCGGTTGCTAAAGCGACGATGACCGCCAGGAACAAAAAAAGACGCAGCATCTCGAAACCTTTACTTCGTTTGTTCGCCGGTGGCCGCTTCCGTCCCGCTCAATGAGGACTTGAGCTGACCTTCAATCTCGCCCAGAGCCTTGTCGACGGCGTGGCGTGCCTCGACCTTGGCAAGCCAGGGCTTGGCCGCTGCCATTCCGGCGGTGCTGAGCGACTTTGATTCTTCGAGCACTTGGCCGTATTGGCTAGCCTGAAGCGCCTTTTCGATGCGGCCGACCACGGCTTCCGCGCTGGCATCGTTGGGGTCGTGATTGACCTTGCGCACCCGCACGACCGATTTCGCACCGGCCAGCAGTTGATCGAAAACCGATCCGTCTTTAGGCACAGCATCGGCATCCATGATCGCGTGCGAAACCGGCGTAAATCCAGAGATCAGCTCGGACTGTGTCGCAACGCCCTCATCGGCGTAGGCCTTGAGCGGAGCAAGATCCAGAACCCCGGTCGAAGCTTTTTCAACTTCCGCAAGTTCGCCGGCAAAACCATCACCGCGATCAAGCGCCCGCTTCAGGTTGGCAAGTTCCAACGACAACACGATGCGCTGAGCGTTGGCGCGGCGATCCTCTTCGGCCTTGACCACGCCGGCCACGTTTTCTTCCAGCGTCGAGATCTTGCTGCTGACCGGCGCGATGGCCTCACTGATGTCCTCGGGCTTGGCGAGCTTTGCCACCTTGGACTCAACGTCGCCCTTGAAGCCGTCAAGCGTGCTGCGGATGGCACCTGTCTCTTCCTGAACGGCGCGGAGGTTCTCACCCAGCCGGTCGGTGTCCGCCTTCAAGGCTTCCATGCGCTGGCCTAAACGCGCTGAATCCGTTGAGATGGTTGCGAGTTGCCGGTCGATTCGTGAGGTGCCCGACTTCGCTTGTTCACTTGTCTCGGCGATGACCTGAATGCGCGTTTCGAGGTCCTCGTTGACCCCGGCACGCAGCGCCGCGATTTGGTTTTGCAGCGTTTGCTCGAGATCCGCGACACGCCCCGTCAACCCGGCAAGCTGCGGGATGCCCTGGGCGTCAGGGTTCTGGCCAGCCGCCGCGACGATGGTCGCGAGCTGGCGCTCCAGGCTGGCAAACCTCTCTTCTGGAACTGCTTCACCCGAGGCCGCACCTGAACTTTCACTCAACGCTGCGGTTTTCTCAGACAGGCTTTCCTGCACCTGCGCCAGCGCGGTGACTTTCTCGTTCAGGCCTTCCAGCTCACTGATCTTGGCCTGGGCGGCATCGAGCTTGGCAGCAAGCTCGCTGCTGGCATTGGCAGATCCAGCCTCGCCACTTTCCGCAACGCTCTTTTCGAGTTTTGCCAACCTCTCCGTCAGGGCGCTTGTCGCTTGATCGTCGGCAGCACGCTGGCTCGGCAAACCAAGTTGAGGCGCGATCTGCGGCCCAATGGTGTCGGCGCCCAGCAATGCCAGAAAACCACCGACGATACCGGCAGTCAGATGCGCCAGGAATCCGCCG
>CAYGRH010000172.1:3908-7306 GCA_964352165.1 uncultured Hyphomicrobiaceae bacterium
TCGAGCCAGGGCCTCGCGCAATACCGGGTGGACGGCGCGCGGCTCGCCGCGGCGGCCTTCACCAATATCAGCCGAGACCATCTCGACTATCACGAGACCTTCGAGGCCTATCTCGCCGCGAAGCTCCGGCTCTTCTCCGAAGTGCTGCCGGAGGGCGCGGCGGCGGAGGGCCCTTGCCGCCAGAGCCCTGCGTTGATCCTGAACCCGATCCGGATGCCTGCCCCGCAGGTCCGCCGGGACGCGCACTCTCGGACTTGGGTGTGTCTTTGCCGGATGCCGTGGCTTGCGCGGATGAGCCGGAACCGGACGGCGGAACGCTTGATGCGGATCCCGAACTCGTCGCTGTCGAGGAGGCCGAAGACGATGCGCTGGCCGCGGGCTTTGACCCAGCCTGCGATCCCTGAGCGCTTGCCGCACTCGACTTCACTTCAACCGCCTTGAGATCGATCGTCGGCACGGGCTTTTTCGCTCCGCCCTCGCCACCGGTAAGCGGCGAATCTTTTCCGGGTTCGTTCTTCTTATTCGTCATGAGCTGTGGGATCCTCCAACGCAACGCGGCCCGTAGCAGTCGACGCATACTCGGTCGACATTTTCAAAGTGTCACCAGAGGCATAGCCCGGATGCAGGCGCACGGGAATATGACTCTTGCCCGAAACAGTTCATCCCGCACTCGAACAGCGCTCTGAACTCGGTGGATCAAGGCTCTCGGTCCGGTCCAGCGTGTCCACGGATTGGCCCACACTACGGGGCATTTTGATCACTTTCCTAATTGTGCGGCGATCCGGTTAACGAGGGCAAGCATTTCCTCGATTTTCGGTTTTTCAGCGACATGCACCCGCAAGTCCGGCCTGGCGCTCAAGCGCTCTGCAATTGCTTTGGATAGGCATAGATGCTCGATGCCGGCCAACCTGTCGCTTAAGCCTGCCGCTTCAGCCAAACGAAGATATATGACAGCACTCCGCGGAGACATCAAAGCAACCGCGTCGGCTTCTCCATTTTCGATGGCAAGCCGCGCCGGTTTCGCCAGCGCGTCCATGGCGACGGCTTTATACGTGACAAGCGAAGTCAGTTTGAAACCAGCCGGCGCAAGTGCTGCCGGCAGGTCGAAAGCACTGATCTCGCCAGTAAGGTGCAATAGTTGGCCGCCGCTAGGATCAGCATTGGCGACGATGAATTCCGCCAAACCTTCAGCCGTGCCCGGCCCCTCCATCACGCCATGGAACCCAAGCCCGCGCGCCACGGCACTCGTTGCCGTGCCGACGGTGAATATCGGCAATTCGACGAATGCATCGAGATCGGGTTCGCCTGCAATGGCCATCAGCGCATTGCGGCTGGTTGCGATCAACGCCTGGATCGAGCGAGAGCCAATATCGTCGAGGGCGACGGGTTCGATACGCAGCACCGGCGAACTGATCGCCTCATGGCCGCGCCGCGCCAGCGCTTCTGCGAAGCTGGCGGCGTCGGCTTCAGGTCTGGTGACGATAACGCGCATCACAAACTTCAACAGGTTGGTTTCACATCGGTACGGGTAGAGCGGAAGGCCGCTTTGGCCATTAACGCGCCCAAAGCCTTGAACGCACCAAGCAACGGCCAACGCGAACCTCTTGGCACCCATCACTTCCCAGGCTTGTAATAATGCTAACCCGCAATGGGCCTCGCGCCTACACTCCCTTAAAGAATTCCGGGCCTGCGCGATCCAACAGTTCCCGCCCGACGTCATCGGCGATTTGCACCGCGCTGGCCGGTGCCCCGTCGCGCGAAGCCGAATGGGTGGTCGCGCCATCCACCGTCAGGATCTGCCCGCGAAAGCGTACCAGATTGCCGTCAAGCTGCGCCAACCCGCCGATCGGCGTGCGGCATGAGCCTTCAAGGCGCGCAAGGAAAGCGCGCTCGGCTACCACGCACAACGCGGTCGCCTCATGGTTGAGGGGCGCGATCAGTTCCGCCGTATCTTCGTCTTCGGTGCGGATCTCAATACCGACCGCACCCTGCGCAACGGCCGGCAGCATCGTTTCGGTTTCAACGACCGAGGAAATGCGATCCGCCATGCCAAGTCTGTTGAGGCCGGCGCAGGCAAGGAACGTCGCATCGGCCACGCCGTCAGCAAGCTTCTGAAGCCGGGTCTGCACATTGCCGCGGAATTCCACGACGTGAAGATCAGGCCGCATGCTGCGAACCTGCGATTGCCGCCGCAACGACGATGTGCCGACCTTCGCTCCCGCTGGCATCTCTTCAAGAGTTTTGTATTTCAAACTGATAAAGGCATCGCGAACGTCTTCGCGCTCCAGAATCGCGCTGATGCCGAGCCCTTCGGGCAGAGCAGTCGCAACGTCTTTCATCGAGTGAACGGCCAGATCGATCTGGCGGTCCAGCAAGGCTTGCTCGATTTCTTTTGTGAACAGTCCCTTGCCGCCGACTTCCGACAGCGGCCGGTCGAGGATGATGTCACCGGAGGTCTTGATCACTTCGATCGCGAAACGGTCTTCGCCAAGCCCGTGCGCACGCATCAGCCGCGCCCTCACATCATGGGCTTGGGCGAGCGCCAGCGGCGATCCGCGGGTTCCGATGCGAATGGTCTTTTCTTGCAAACGCGCGTCCTCGGGGTTAGGCGACAGGGCTCCGCTGAACGCGGCGGGCCATTAATGCCCGGCGATTGCCGCGAAATCAATTGTTCTGGCGATTTCCAGGTGTTGGTTCGCAAATAGTGGGTAATCGTTAGCGCAGCGCGGGCACCGGTAAAGGCAGTAGGAGACGGACTTGGAAACCCTTGTGCTTGGTATCGAGACCAGTTGCGACGAGACGGCCGCCGCCGTTGTCGGCCGCAGCCCCGAGGGCCAGGGGCGCATTCTCTCATCTGTCGTTCGCTCGCAATGGGACGAGCACAAAGCCTTCGGCGGCGTCGTCCCGGAGATCGCCGCGCGTGCCCACACCGAGTGCCTGGATGAAATAATCGCCTCCGCCCTGCGCGATGCCGGCGTCGGGCTAGATCGGATCGACGCGGTAGCGGTCGCAGCAGGTCCTGGTCTCATCGGCGGGCTGATCGTGGGCCTTGTGTCGGCCAAAGCGATTTCGCTTGCGCGCGGCATTCCGCTGCTAGCCGTCAACCATCTCGAAGCCCATGCGCTGACAGTGGGGCTGACAGAGGGGCTCAAGCCGCCTTATCTTCTCCTTCTCGTATCGGGTGGGCATACGCAACTTCTACAAGTTGATGGCGTTGACCGTTACGTCCGCCTTGGAACCACGATCGATGACGCACTGGGCGAAGCCTTCGACAAGACGGCGAAACTCCTAGGCTTGCCCCAGCCGGGAGGACCTGCAGTCGAAAAGCTGGCGCTAGAAGGCGATGCCTCGCGTTTCGATCTGCCCCGCCCGATGTATCGCCGCCCTGAACCGCACTT
>CAYGRH010000173.1:0-7177 GCA_964352165.1 uncultured Hyphomicrobiaceae bacterium
GCGTCAAATGGCCAGCGACGACAGCAACAAGTTCACCGGGCCTCAGCAGGAAATCGGGGTTCGACGGCTTGCCGAAGCGCTCGTTTCCGATGGCAAAGGTTTCATAGATCAACAGTCCATCGGAGCGGACGGCTGCAACGATGTCGGGGAGAATTGGCCGCCATAGGTAGTTCGCAACGATGACCGCGCCGCAAGACCTCTTTCCCAAGGGGAACGGATTTCCAGCTTCAAGATCTGCCTCGATCAAGTTGATTTGCGGGTGGGAGCGAAGGTCCACGAGCCCCGAAAGGTCACGGTCGATGCCGATGACGGCATATCCCAACGCGCTCGCTAGGCGGAGGTGGCGGCCCGAACCGCATGCGATGTCTGCAACCGGGCCTGGTTTCGGGGTGCCGCTGAGATACTTCGCGATCCAGGCGGAGGGCGTTGACCGGTGATGGGGAGAGGCGCCGTTTTTCGGGCTGGATTGATGGGGCGTGTCAGGTTCAGCCATTGAATTTTCTCGGTTTTTTGTTTCCACCATCGTTCGTGACTGTAGGACAAGTGGGAAAACGGGCGTGTCGCGGCGGGTGGGGACGTTGCGAGATTGTACTTCCTCGCCATCATGCCATATATGCGCGGATGCCGACGACATCCGACATAACCTTTACAAAGATGAACGGGCTGGGAAACGAAATCCTGGTCGTGGATCTGCGTGGGCGTCGTGAATTGTTCGATGCGCAAACCGTGGCGGAGCTTGCTGGCAGACCGGAGACGCATTTTGACCAGTTGATGGTGCTGCATGATTCCGGCAAGGCGTCCATTGAAGCTGCTGTAAAAATCTACAACGCGGATGGGTCGGAGGTTTCGGCCTGCGGAAACGGCACGCGCTGCATTGGGTTGTTTGTGAGCGATGCGACGGGCAAGTCCAACATGGCGTTTGAGACGGCTGCTGGTGTGCTCAAGGTTTCGGTTGCCGGGCCGGATCAGGTTACGGTCGATATGGGCGAGCCGAAGTTTGGCTGGCAGGACATTCCGCTTGCAGAGGCGTTCCACGATACGCGCGGGATCGAGCTGCAAATCGGTCCGATCGATGATCCTATCCTGCATTCGCCGTCTGTTGTGAACGTCGGTAACCCGCACGCTATCTTCTGGGTTGACGATGTCATGGCCTACGATCTGGGCTGGTTCGGGCCAATGCTCGAAAACCATCCGATTTTTCCGGAACGGGCCAATATCTCGCTGGCTCAGGTGGTTTCTCGTTCGCGCCTGATTGTGCGTACCTGGGAGCGTGGTGCCGGGCTGACGAGGGCCTGCGGGACGGCGGCGTGTGCGGCGGGCGTATCGGCTATGCGCAAGAAGCTCGTCGATCGATCAGTCACCGTTGTTCTGCCGGGTGGCGAACTCGCCATAAAATTGAACGATGCCAACCGCATTGAAATGACGGGAGGCGCCACGTATGAGCATAAAGGCGTTCTGCCGGTGGCCGTTCCGGTGCCGGCGCAATCTGCAAGCGGCTGAGAGCCGATGCGGTGTTGATCCCTCGCTTGGGGGAAATGTCCCTGCTGCCGGGGAATTTTATTCAAACGAGAACGAAAGGCCGAAGTGTCAGGAATGACCGCACCGACCGTCATAACGCTGGGTTGCAGGCTGAACGCCTACGAATCTGAAGTGATGCGCCGCCATGCGGCTCAGGCAGGCCTCGACAATGCTGTAATCGTCAACACCTGCGCCGTGACGGGCGAGGCCGTGCGTCAGGCCGCCCAGACCATCCGAAAATTGAAGCGTGAAAACCCATCGGCCCGGATCATCGTGACAGGGTGCGCAGCCCAGATCGACCCGGCGCGTTTTGCGGAGCTCGATGAAGTCGATCACGTCATTGGCAATGCGGAAAAGATGGCGTTTGAGACCTTCGATGCGCTCTCAACAAATGATTGCGAGCGCGTTCTCGTCAACGACATCATGAGCGTGACGGAGACGGCATCGCATATGATCGATGGATTCGGCGGACGTGCGCGCGCTTATGTGCAGGTGCAGAACGGGTGCGATCATCGATGCACGTTCTGCATCATCCCGTTCGGGCGCGGCCCCTCGCGCTCGGTGCCGGCGGGATCGGTTGTCGATGAGGTTCGAGCGCTGGTGGAGAACGGGTACTGTGAGATCGTTCTGACGGGCGTCGACATGACATCTTACGGCAAGGACCTGCCTGGGAACATGACGCTTGGGCGGCTGGTGCGTCAGGTTTTGCGCCATGTATCCGAACTCAAGCGCCTGCGGCTGTCGTCGATCGATCAGGTTGAGGTCGATCCTGACCTTATGGCGGTGTTGGCCGAGGAAGAGCGTTTCATGCCGCATCTGCACCTGTCGATGCAGGCCGGTGACGACATGATCTTAAAACGTATGAAGCGGAGGCATAGCCGTGCGGACGCGATTTCGTTTTGCCAGGAAGCGCGGCGGTTGCGGCCGGATGTTGTGTTCGGGGCGGATCTGATCGCCGGGTTTCCGACTGAAACCGATGAGATGTTTGCCAATTCCGAAGCCATCATTGACGAGTGCGGGTTGAGCCTGTTGCACGTGTTTCCGTTTTCGCCACGACAAGGAACGCCTGCTGCCAAGATGCCGGCCGTCGGCCGGGCCGTGATAAAGGCGCGTGCTGCACGCCTGCGCGAACGGGGCGAAGTGCGGTTGCGGGCCGAGCAGCAAAAACTCGTCGGCAAGGTTGTGCCCGTGTTGTGTGAATCGCCGCGGATGGGGCGGACGCCGCACTTCTTCGAGGTGTCATTGGTTGATGAGGATGGTGAGAGGTCGGCCGACGCGGAGGCTGCTGGGCTGGCGGGGCAGATCGTGCCGGTTCGCGTGGAGCAGCAGACCGATGGCCGTTTGCATGGCCGCGTTATGGCGGGCGTGGATGCATGAGCGGGGATACTAAAAAAGGCCGAGGTGGTCTGCTTGGCCGATTATTCGGCGGGGACAAACACAAGGCGGATGAGCCAAACGAGGCAAAAGCCGTCGCAGTTGATGATGCTTCCGATGCCGCCGTACCGGAGAGGGTCGCCGACGTTGGGGGCGAAGTCGCCGGCGAGGATGTGGAAACGATCGCGAACGGCGACGGGCACGTTTTGGACGAGGTCCAAGATAACCTTGCGCCCGAAGTGGCCGAAGACACTTCTGGCGCTGAAGACGTCGGAGCACCCGGACCTGAGCAGAAGGTCGGCTGGTTTCAGAAGCTGCGCAGCGGGTTAAGCAAAACGTCGGCGAAGCTATCTGACGGTATCACCGGGCTATTCACCCGCAAGCGGCTTGATCCGCAAACGCTGGAAGACTTCGAGGATCTGCTTATCCAATCGGATCTTGGTGTCGAGACGGCGATGAAAATCAGCGAAGTGCTGTCCAAGCGTAAAGTCGACAAGGGGCTATCTCCCGAGGATGTCCGCGCGGTGCTTGCTGCCGAAGTTGAGCGTGTTCTGGCACCCGTTGCCGTTCCGCTGAAAATCGCCGACGGGAATTTGCCGCACATCATCCTGGTGGTGGGTGTCAACGGAACCGGCAAAACCACGACCATCGGTAAGATCGCCGCCAAACTGAAGGCGGATGGTAAATCGGTCATGCTGGCGGCAGGGGACACTTTCCGCGCTGCAGCAATCGACCAGTTGAAAATCTGGGGTGAGCGGACCAAATGTCCCGTTATCGCCCGCGGCGTAGGTTCGGACGCTGCTGGTCTTGTCTACGATGCGGTCAAATCCGCGCAGCAATCAGGCTGTAATGTCCTGATTATCGATACCGCCGGGCGCTTGCAAAACAAGCAGGGCCTTATGGATGAACTGGAGAAGGTCGTTCGTGTCATAGAAAAGCTCGCGCCTGGGGCTCCCCATGACGTGTTGCTCGTGCTTGACGCCACGACCGGCCAGAACGCCATGCAGCAGGTTGAAGTGTTCCGTGAGCGTGCCGGAGTGACTGGGATTGTGTTAACAAAGCTCGACGGGACTGCGCGAGGGGGGATTCTTGTCGCGATATCGGCCAAACATGGGCTTCCGGTGCATGCCATCGGGGTCGGTGAGGGGATCGATGACCTACAACCGTTTGATGCCGGGGAGTTCGCCCGAGCCATTTCCGCGAATTGAGTGTGGGCCGCAGGCGGTCGCTACGCGCCTGAAGAGGGCGGACAACGCTAGGAAAAGATCACTATGAGCGCGCACAAGAGCTGGTTTCCCTTCAATGCGAAGCAAACCATCAATATTGTCAGTGAGTTCGGTCCGCTGGTTGCGATGTTTATCGTCAACGCCGCGGCCGGCGTCATTGCGGGGACCTGGGCGCTGATCGTTGCCACGGTAATCGCCATGGTGGTGATGAAAATGGTGCTCGGTCGTCTGCCGATGTTTCCCATCATCGCATCGGGCGTGACGGTCTTGTTTGCAGTGCTGACGCTGGTGACGAAGGATCCGATGTGGATCCAGATCAAGGTCACGATCTTTAATATTATGTTTGCTCTGTTTCTCTTCGGCGGACTTTGGTTCGGAAAGAACTTCTTCCAACACATCTTTGAAGGAACGTTCAACTACACCAAGGAAGGCTGGGATAAGTTCACCTGGAGTTTCGCCTGGTTCTTTATTTTTACCGCAGTGTTGAATGAACTGGTTCGTCAGGTTTTCGAGAAATCAACGATGTATCCGGCGATTGGGACGCCGCTGCATGACCTTCTCGGATTTCAGATGGATGGCGTCAACGTTTGGATTCTTTTTAAAATCGCGCTGATCATGCCGCTGTCGGGTGTTTATGCCTGGTATCTGACGCGCCTGATGCAAAAGCACAGGGTAGAGGAAGAAAAGCCCGAACCGGTAATTGGCACTTCGTCAGGAAAAGGACATTCACCGGGGATTGCCGCAAAGGATACCTATACTGCTGCGACGACCCCTACTCAGACGCGGTGACGGGGTTGCTTCTTATGCAGCCGGTTGCTTCCACGTAGCCGGTTGGCCAAATACGTTTGGCGCTTCGGGTTTTGCGGGGGCTGTGAAATTTGCGCCTTTTGCCAGTGGCTTGAGGGCCTGTTTTCAATCTCTTTATTCGGTCTGCCGTGATCGAAATAATGGGTTGCCCACGATAAGAAGTATTGCCGCACGGCTTGTGTCCGCAGGTTGGAATTAAGGGACAAAAGAACTTGGCTAATCAGAATATCGGAAGTGGCGGCAGGCCAGGCCCGGACGACGGTGCGGAAGAAGCTGTAGACCAGCAGCAGCTCGGCAAGCTGGCGCTTGAAGTTGGGCCACTAGTTGTTTTTTTCGTCACGAATTCCCAACTCGATATCTATTGGGGAACCGGCGCATTTATGGTTGCGACCATAATTGCTCTTTCGCTTTCAAAGGCCCTATTCGGGCGCATACCTTTGATGCCTCTTATCTCAGGGGTCTTTGTTCTGTCTTTTGGCGGGCTGACGCTGTATCTCCATGACGCGCTGTTTATCAAGTTAAAGCCAACCATCGTAAATTCTCTATTTGCGGCCATTCTGTTCGGCGGACTGCTGTTCGGCCATTCGCTTTTGCGATATCTTTTTGGCGATGTCTTCCGTTTGACAGACAAAGGCTGGAGAATTCTAACGTTCCGTTGGGCCCTTTTCTTCGTTTTCCTGGCTGTTTTAAATGAAATTGTCTGGAGGAATTTCTCAGACGACTTCTGGGTGAATTTTAAGCTGTTTGGTGTAATCCCGATTACAATGATTTTTGGTATTATGCAGTTCAGCATTATTAAGCGTTACGAGGATAAGGAGCCTGCGAGTTGACTTGAGGGGGCAATTGGATCGCCCGCAATATTTCATTGTGCGGAATAAGTTATTTCTTCCGTCTATTGTAGAATTTTGCCTGTTACGAAACACCCGGCAGCAATTGATTAGGGATTGCTGAGGATGGGGGCTGGACGAAATGATTAGATTCGTATTTTCTTCAATTTGAATTGTTACCTTCTTCGCATTGTAGAAGGTGATGGAAATTGATCTCAAAAATCTGATCGACCCTCGGATGGCGCGGAAAAAGACAGCAAAAATTATGGCTCCAGACACTGCACCTGATTCTGACGAAACGGCCTTGGACCACTCACCTATCCACCTCCTGCATCGAGCGGGGCAGTGTGCAGGGGATGTCTTCCAGGCTGAAATGAACATCGGGGATTTGACGCCCCGGCAATACGCAGTACTCGTGTCGATTTCGAAGAACGAAGGTCTGAGCCAGACCAACCTGGTGGAGATGACGGGTATCGATCGCTCCACGTTGGCTGACATTGTCCGGCGGATGCTGAAAAAAGGGCTCGTGCAGCGGCGGCGCACCAAAGAAGATGCGCGAGCTTATTCCGTGCGTCTGACCGAAGACGGCCGAAACGTTTTGCGCTCCGCCGAGCCAATGGCGAAACGGGTCGATCAGCGGATCCTGGAAGCCCTTCCCGACGAGCAGCGCAAACGCTTCTTGTCTGACCTCAATATGATCGTTGAGGCGCTGGGCCGACTGGAAGCCGAAGTCATGGGCGGTGCTGGTACAGGACAAGAAGGCCCGAAAGGCTCTCCGGATGGTGCGCCGAAGGCGTCGACTGAATCCGAGCGGGACTAGTTTCCAACAAATTGGAATTGGCGGTGGCGACGATGCCACGTCATGGCTGACAATCCGCGGCTATGCTCGCTGATTGTCATTTTTTTGCGCGCGTCCAGCCTCAGGCGAGCCTGGATGATGCCGGCCTTAAGGTATTCGAGGCGATCAGATAGACTGACAGCCGAAGCAACAAGAGCCCTAAGCTGCCTTCGGCAAGAGCTTGCGTTCAATCAGCGTTTCGGCGATCTGGACGGTGTTAAGGGCTGCGCCCTTCAGCAAGTTGTCCGAAACGATCCACATCGATAAGCCGTTTTCGACGGTCGCGTCTTCGCGGATGCGGGATACGAACGTGGAATAATCGCCAGCGGCTTCGATCTGGGTGGCGTAACCGCCTGGCTCGCGCTTATCGACCACCATGATGCCTGGCGCGTCGCGCAGCAGGGCGCGGGCCTCGTCCGCGCTAATCGGGTTTTCAAATTCGATGGTGACAGCCTCAGCGTGACCGACGAAAACGGGCACGCGCACGCAGGTCGCGGTGAGTTTGATCTTGGGATCGATGATTTTTTTGGTTTCGACCATCATCTTCCATTCCTCTTTCGTGTAGCCGTCTTCCATGAAGACATCGA
>CAYGRH010000174.1:0-7165 GCA_964352165.1 uncultured Hyphomicrobiaceae bacterium
ATTCCAAGGAAGCTGCGGAGTAGGCGGTTGCAGCGTGCCCTGACGACTTCGGCTTGCCTCCTGGCGCTGGCGTGGCTCGGTCTCGTTGCCTCGACCTGGGGCATTGTTATCTGGCAGAGCGGGCCGCAGCCTGCGCCGGGCCATGTTCAGCCTGCACTGATGTGCACCTACTTTTCCGGAACCTCGATATTCGAGCGCGGATATCTCTATGCGAAGGATAATCGCATGGGTTATTCGATGTGCCCGTTGTGGGCGCCGACCCCGATCCGCGTGATTTGATTCAACCCTTTGAAATCGACGCGTCCCGATTGTTCCAGCTCTCTTGAAAGCGCCCACACGAAGCCCGATTTAAGCAGAGCCGGGGAGGTCCGCGGCCGGGTGGAACGTGGAGCGTGTCATGCTGGAGACAACCATTCTCGCGGCAATCGGATTAGCATCCGCGAGCTACGCTGTTCTGCGGGCTAAACGCCTGTATCTCTACAAGGGGCTTGACGAGCGGACCCGTTCGATTGCCTCAACGCCTGTGTTTGCGCAGGACGGGCGGGCGGCTCAGGCTATGGTTCTGCCGGGTTTCGATGACCGGCTGGCGCGGCTCAACGAAGGACTCGACAAACGAACGTTCCGCACGATCCGCGATGAGATCGTTGCACTGGTCAAAACCGAGCGGAGCTATCTGCCGTCCCATAAGAAGGGCGGCACGGTCGCTTACGAAACGCTTGTCTCTGAAGCTCCCAGCACTGTCGCGCTGTATCAGTCTATCTGGCTTGCCGGGATGCTCAGCGAGATTGTCGGAGCAAAACTACAGCCCACGCCACTTGCCGACCAGAGTTCCTGCTCTGTGTTGTTTTATGAGCGGGCGGGCGACCATATCGGCTGGCACTACGATCACAATTTCTACCGCGGGCGACATGTCACCGTGCTGGTGCCCATTGTGAATGAAGGCGTGGACGGCGTGGGGCTGTCATCTGCTCGATTGCAGGCGCGGCTTGGGGGGCAGAACGAGATTATTCCCACGCCGCCTAATTCTCTGATTGTTTTTGAAGGTCAACATGTCCTGCACAAAGTCACGCCGATCAAGGATGGAGAACTCCGCATCGTTCTGTCGATGACATTCACGACCGATCCGCGCAATTCCTGGGTGCAGGGTGTCAAACGCCGGATCAAGGATACCGCATTTTTTGGTTTGCGCGCGTTGTGGACCTAACGGCAGGCACAAGCACTCACTCGTTTCCCAAGGCGTGACCGTCAACGAAAAAGCCCGGCGCATGGCCGGGCTTTTTTGTGCTCAAACTTCTCTGACGGGTTGCCGTTACTGCGTCTTCGTTTGGTTTCCCATACGGTCATACCAACGACCTGACGCATCGCTCTTGGGCTGGTCGGCGCCATTGATAACCGCTGTCGGCTTCACGGTCGTCATCCATGAGTTGTCGGCCGTCGGCGTGTAATTCACGGTTGCCGCGCCTGCCATCACGTTCGTGCCCGAGTAGCAGCCGCCCACACACGTGACGATGTTAAGGGCGTGTTCCGGCGGGATTTCCGGCAGCACTGCTCCGGGACCGTTGACGGGGCCGCGTGCATCCTGACGTTCCATGTAGACGACCTGGACCTGGCGGGCCTCGCAACCGGCTTCGCAAACGACGACGAAATGGTCGGGATGCTCCATCGCCAGCGGATGCGGCTGATCGGTGATCGCGGTTTCCTGGTCGAGAAGTTTCTTGGCCCACTCGTCGTACACGCTGGCTTTCTTGTCAGCCTCGCTTGTGTCGACCGCGTTGGGATCTGCCTTCATGGCAACTTTCTGCGAACCGGCCGGACCGGTCGATTTCGTTTCAGGCGCAACGGGCTGATCGTTGGCTGGAACTGAAAAGAATGGGTCGGAGCCGTCCTGAGCCAGCGTTGGTGCTGACAGAAACAACATGCCGGCGATTGCGGCCGAAGCAGCCTTGAGGCAAGAAAAGCCGACCGGAAAATTAGTACGCATGGAACCCCACAACAAAACTCGAAACTCGATTGGGGTGAGTTTCGCAAGGCGGGGTTAACGAACCATTTACCGATGGGCCGGTTCGGTGACGATGCGTCATGATTCGTTGCGTCGGGGCAGGGAATTTTCACTTAGCCCGCAAGCGCGCTAGCGGTTGTGACGAAACCAGGCCGCCGCACCCGGAGGCGAGTTGATGATCCGAACGTTGCGATAGTCGGTGGCCGGTTCTTCGACCGAGGCTGCGCCGCGACTGGTGGAGCCCGTCTCGATCGAACTGGTCGCCCGGCTGACCGGCGTGGTTTTAGCCGTCTCGACGGCGTCGGCGGGTGCAGCGTTTTGGGCCACCTCTGACCGTTGAGGATTGCGGGAGGGCAGCGGCAACGAAGCGCTAGCGTGCCCGCGCAGCAGGGCAGTTGCTCTGAGAGCAATCGCATTGGCCGTATTGGCATCATTCGTCGACACGTCCAGTCCGAAATAGCGGGCAACGCATGGGCTGGTCCGCTTGACGATTTCGAGATCTCCGGACTTGACGTTGACAACGCTGCCATCGCCGCAAACGAAGGCCTCATCAGCAATCGCAGAAGACATTGGCAGCAGCACCAATGCGGCGAAGGCAAATGCCATCGTCATCTGCTTGGGTCGTGCAGGTGTATTGGACGTCATTATCGCGCTCGCTTCGGACAGGCAAACCAATCTGCCTGTCACAATGCGGCACAGCCGTTAATAAACGCTTTACTCATTCAGGCGCGTGCGGCTGGCGTTTCAAGGGCAAGCGCCAGACGTCGCATCCGGCATCTGTGATGATCAGGGCTGAACGGCGGGATAACGCCAGTAATCGCCCCGGTCGGTCGTGATGCGCTCAAGCGTCGGGACGCGGCTTTCGGGAGGGCGCAGGCCCGTCTGGATCAACTGCTTGATATCGTTCAGCAGGGCGTTGTTTTCCGCATAGCCCGAGTGATTGATACCGAGCGTATCCATGCTCGTTGCCGTGGCATCGATGGTGTCGACGCCTTCGAGAACCAGCGGACCAGATGCCGGCACGTCGCCTGCGCGCGGGACACCGCCATTGACCCGGCGGGAGATCTGCAGGGCCTGATCGTTGGCGGCTGCATAAAGCGTGATGCCTTTGGCAATACCGGTGATGGAACCGACGATGTTTTCGAAGCTGTCGCGGTCGACATCGGGGGCGGCGAGAATAAGCTGGCTTAGCTTCAAGCCCTCAGGCAGCGAGCGCTTGAGGTCTTGGAGAACGCGGAGAACGAGCTGATTACCCATTGAGTGAGCAATGACACTTACGGTCTTCGCACCGGTTTCCTGAGCGACCATGGTCAGGAACTGACGCAGGTAGATTTCGGCCTGGGCTGCGCTTTCGCGGTCGTAGGTGTAGCCCTGGAGCGTGCCGCCGGACGGCCAGCTATACAGGAACGCCGCGCCGTCGAAGTCCATGTCGTAGGTGATCTGGGCTGTGCGATAGACCGCGCTGTCGAATTGCGTTTGATAGCCGTGCACGAAGACCACGGCGTGATCCTCAAAGCGCGATGAAGCTGCAAGGCGCTCCTTCACGAAGGCCAGGAACTCCTCGCGCGTCAGTGCCTTCATTTCCTGGATCGTAAAGTGGCGCTTGGGGTCTTCCGCTGCTTCGTAAAGCTTGATGTTGGTATAGGGGATCTTGATCGCCCACGGCCGCTCGACCTTTGGTACTTCGTGTTCTTTGGGAATCGTGACGAGCGCACGGCCGAGTTCCAACCGGCGACCACGCTCCCAGCCGTAATCGATGCGCTTTGGCTGATCCTTGCGAGCACGATCGGTGCCGTAATAGACCGGCACGATGGTCCAATCCTTTTCGGACTGTTCGGGAGCAGCGGCAGGTGCTGCGGTACTACTGGCGGGGCCTCGGGTTGCGGGTACGGCGGCATTGCCGCTGCCTGGACCAGCCGGTGTTGTCGTGCTTCCGCCGGCTGCGGAAACGTCGTCTGGCCCGGCGCCGTCGCCACCCATTCCTACTCCGCGAGTCGCGCCGTTGCGTTTGCGCCGATCGGCCTCGTCGTCGCGTTCTGCGGGCGCACTACCGGCAGGCTGTTCATCTGTGATTTCAGCGGGGCGGGCAGCGGTCTCAGTAGACTCCTCGCGACCTGCCTTTTCTTCGAGAGCAGCGATGTCGTCAGTTGCCGCTTCGCCCGCTTTCGAAGGTGCGTCTTCTTGCTTGCTGGCCGTCTCGGACTGGGACGGCGGCTTGTCTGGCGCGGACATCTCCGGGGCTTCGCTCGAGCAGGCTGCCAATGCAAGAACGGCCGACACCATGAGCGACTTGGAAAACCATGCCGCACGGCTCAGATGCCGTCGGGCGAGAACGACGTGGCGCATGCGCATGTGTGCACCAGCTTGGGCGTGCTCAAGCGCCTTGGCGTCTGTCGAAATTTCCGGTGCCATCAAGTTCCCCATTAATCGGTCTGAGTTGAAAATCATCTCGCGCCGCGCTGAAATGTCGTGGTCTGACGCAGCGGCAGGCTTCTTGACCGCTGCTGGCAAATTGAGTTCCCTTTAAAGTTCTCCTGTCGACCATGCAAATGCGGCAGTATGCCCGCAACCGCAGGTCAGCAAAGCGGGGACTTCAGATGTGGGACACTTGATGTCATTGATTTCGCCAAGCACTGTCTGATCCAAGCAGCAGCTTACCGGCGGCCCTCCCCGTCCTCCAGCGTGACGATATACGTTTGAATTATGGCCAGCTTCCGGCCCGTTATTGAGGTTTGCATATGCTTGAAACTGCGCCACGCCGCGGCCTGATATCAGCAAGCGAGTATGCCGACGGCGTTGCCAGCGGCGATCGGGCCATGCTGGCGCGCGCAATCACACTTGTGGAAAGCACCAAACCGCAGCACCGGCAACTGGCACAGGATGTGTTGCAACTGCTGATCGAGCGGCGCTCAAGCGCGGCAAACCCAGCGCTGCGGATCGGTATTACAGGCGTGCCCGGCGTAGGCAAATCAACGACGATCGATCAACTCGGGGTCAATCTGATCGAAAAGGGGCACAAGGTCGCCGTGCTTGCCGTCGATCCCACCTCGAAGCGCACGGGCGGGTCGATACTTGGCGACAAGACCCGCATGAGCCGGCTTGCAGTAATGGCCGAAGCGTTCATCCGCCCTTCGCCTACGTCGGGCACCCTTGGAGGGGTGACCAGGAAGACCCGCGAGACCATGGCACTGGTGGAGGCCGCAGGTTTCGATGTCATCATCGTCGAGACGGTTGGCGTCGGGCAGTCGGAAGTCGCGGTGGCCGACATGGTCGACTTCTTCCTGGTCCTGCTGTTGGCTGGCGGCGGCGATGATCTGCAGGGGATCAAGAAGGGCATCATCGAGATCGCCGACATGATCGCGATCAACAAGGCTGATGGCGACAACATCACGCGCGCGCAACGCGCCGCCAGTGAATACCGCAACGCGCTGCATATCCTAACGCCGCAGTCGGCAACCTGGTCGCCGCCTGTCATGACGATTTCCGGCGCGCACAATACCGGGCTTGATGAGTTGTGGGGGCAGATTGAAAAGTACCGCGAGGTGATGACGGCTTCGGGCGAATTCACAGAGCGGCGGCAGCGGCAGTCCGTGCACTGGATGCGCGATATGCTGGAAGATCGGCTGATGGGTGCGATGAAGGCCAATCCGAAGGTTGCAGCTGAGCTTTCGACGCTGGAAAACGACGTGCGCTCAGGTGTGATGATGCCGACGCGGGCGGTGGACCGGATCATGGCTCTGATGGGGCTGTCGTCGTCACAATAATTCTCGTGAGCTTCAGAGGGCTGCGATCATGCGGGTTTTATTGACTGGGTTTGGCCCGTTTCCCGGCGTCGAGAAGAACGCCTCGGCGGAACTTGTGAAGAAGCTAGCCGAAGCGGCTGCCGACCGCTTTGAGGGGCATTCTTTTTCCGCGGCCGTGCTGCCGACCGAGTGGGAGAAGGGACCTGTCCAATTATGCGCACTCGTCGATGACGTGGAGCCTCAGCTCATTATTCTGTTCGGCGTTTCGGAAAAATCATCTGGCATGACGCTGGAGATGGTAGCGCGCAATCTGTGTGGTCCCAAAGAGGATGCGTGCGGGGCAGTTTCGGCCGGGGGGAGCATCCTGCCGGGCGGGCCTGAAACGATACCTGCCAGCCTGCCGTTTGACGATATTGCAAAGCGGCTCGACGAACTGCGCGTGCCGTACGA
This sequence comes from uncultured Hyphomicrobiaceae bacterium, assembly GCA_964352165.1. Lineage (GTDB taxonomy): Bacteria > Pseudomonadota > Alphaproteobacteria > Rhizobiales > Hyphomicrobiaceae > CAYGRH01. The sequence goes on from CAYGRH010000174.1 coordinate 6,193, forward strand.
ACTTTCGCAGGATGCAGGCGCCTACCTTTGCAACGCGCTCCTTTACACCTGCGCCGTCAACTACTGCGGCGAAGACGAGGATGGGACCCGGGTCGGGTTCGTTCATGTTCCCAGCAATCTGGCGGATGCAGATGCTGCGATGGGGATGGAACAGGCGGTTGCAGGCGGGATCGGTATTCTCGAAGTCTGCCTGAGTGAGACCGATTAATCTTTTCTGGACGGTGCACGGGGCCGAATTCATCCTGCCCAATTAACTCTGTGATGCCGGCTTTGCCGCGTTTGCCGTGTTAACCGCATTGGCCCATTCCTTGCTCATTTCTCCTTTGGACCCGGCTGGAGGCTTTCTCGAACCGGAGTGGATCGGGAGATGAGACAATGGCCGTTGATCGGCGTTCGCTTTTGACCGGGCTTGGCGGGTTTGCCGGCATTGCGGGTGTCACGTTGGCATCGCGGGCTTCGCGCGCCGGTGTCCGCGGAAACGGCTCGGGCGGGCCGGACCGCGCAGATCCCGTGCGGCCCGACATCAAGTCAACGTCCGAGAGCGCGGATCAGACGGCAACCGTTCAGCGGGCAATTGACGAAGCGAATGAACGCGGTGTCGCCGTCGCATTACCGGCCGGGCGTATTCATGTGCGGGGCCTCGTGCTGCGGGAGGGTTCGCGCCTGATCGGTGCGCACGGACTAACGGTGCTGGTCAGTCTCGGAGCGCAAAGCGTCATCAGCGGGGACAATCTCGCCGGGCTTGTTCTTGCTGATTTCGCCATTGAGGGCAGGGCACGTGCGGACACAGCCATTGCGCTGACCTCATGTGAAAATGCGACCATCAAAAACGTTGCAATAAGTGGCGCGTTGAAACGCGGCATCGAACTTGAGAAATGTTCAGGCCGCATTGCCGACTGCACCGTCAGCGGCATTGGGGATGCCGGGATCTTCAGCCGGGAAGCTTCCGGACTGACGGTCGCGCACAACACGA
>CAYGRH010000175.1:0-7054 GCA_964352165.1 uncultured Hyphomicrobiaceae bacterium
CTCATCAACGCCCTTTATGCGCGTCAGGTCATCGCCCGGTCCAGCCGGTGCGACCGCATCGGTTGACGGCTCGGTTTCGCGTACCGGCGGCACAACGACGATGGTCGTATCTTCGTCGCTGTCGTTCTCCGACGCCAAAGCTGCAGCAACGCCGGTGGCTCCTGCCGCGGCTGTGGCAGCAGTGAAAGTTGCTGCAGCGGCAGCCAAGCCTCCTTCGGACGCATTTCGATCATCGGCCTGAGAACTCCGGCTGCTGTCCGCACGCGAACCATAAACGCTTTGGCGTGCCCTCGGGCTGGCCGCGTCAATACCGCGATCTTCGACCGGCTGCGGAGCCTCGGATTTCGCCGGCGGGTAAGTTGGCATGACCGTCGCACCGGTCGCAGCAACCCACTGCCAGAGATTGAATTCTTCAACGCCTGAACGCGAACGGGAAAACGCCGTTTGTCCGCCACTGGCAAGGATCTTCGCCTGTTCGATCCAGTTTTCCCGGGCGGGCCGTGCCTCCGAACCGACGATGGCACCAGCATTTCGCACATCCTCCGTGCGCCAAGAGGCTATCTGCTCATAGCGTGTGATGCCGAGCCCGGCCAAGGTGACCGAAGTGGAAGCATCAATTCCTCGGATCAGCGTCAAATCCTGAGCTGGTCCCGCCGCCACAGCCTGACCTCGATCCGAAGTCGCAGCCCCAGTTGCAGCCGCAATTGCTGCTGTGGCCGCAGCCGCCGCAGCAGCCGTTGACACTTGCCGATAGGCTTCACCATCGTCATGCACAGCCGCAGTAGGCCCAGGTTCCGGTTGTGCGGGCTGCAGCCGAACCGACCGTTGCTCAACGGCGCGCTCGCTGACTTGAGTGCTGGCGGGAGCCGTTCCGCTCTGCACGGTGGCTTCGGGAGCCTGCGTCAGCACGCGGGCAAACCGCTCTGCCTCCAGCTTTTCGCGTTCACGCGCAGCCGAGCCGTCGTTGGTCTCAATCATGGGTCTATCGAGATCGCCATCAACCAGGCTCGTCGACGTCTCCGCGCCAAGATTGGGCCCTGCCCCCCCGTAGATCATACGGCGCGCCATACAGCCAATCAGCGCTCCGGCAATATAAGCCGCCAGCATGATGAGTGCCGTTTGCAATATCAGATAGGTCATTAATCACATCCCCCGACACCCTAACTCCGATCTCCGAAGTGAAGACCCAGGCGTCATCTACGCGGCGCGAACCTTAAGAACGTTTGCCGTCTGTTTTGCCACACGATACCCAGCCTACGAACATCCCGACCGCAAAGGCGGCGACGACGTACCAGAACAGCTTAACAACTAGATAGTCCATTCCACCCATCCCTCCGTCCGACAATATGCAACAGCCACCTGTATGCCTGAGCATATCTCGCCTGTCTTCCGCCACCTTCGGCCTCGCCCCGTGAACCACCATCGGCAGAAACCGGCCATTTTCCTTCACCAGCTTTGGCCATCCGCTGCAATTCCGCAACAGAACTTAACAACTCGGGTGATGCGAAGCGGTCCTTTCACAACTCGTCAAGTTCACAGCCCGCCGAGGCATCAATCAAATTCCAAACATCAGGGCAGGCTCTATAAGTAAGCACGTTAATCGATCTTGACCGAGAACTCGATCCTACGGTTCTTCGCCCTGTTGGCCGGTGTATTGTTCGAAGCCACCGGCCGCGTTTCCCCATATCCGACAGCTTTCAGGCGATCTGACTTCACACCCGCTTCGACGAGATGATCAACGACTGATTGCGCGCGCTCCTCTGAGAGTTTCTTATTTATCTCAGGCGAGCCTTCTGCGTCGGTATGCCCCTCGATCTCGATACGGAAACCCGGGCACTCGTTCGCAATCTTCACAAGCTTGTCGAGTGTCGGAAAACTCCGCGAGTCGAGCGCCGAACTTGCAAAGCGGAACAAGATCGTGCCCTCGGTCGCCGCAGAGCGTAACAGTGTCTGGCACTGGTCCGCCTCGGCACGCCGGACAGCGACCTGAGCATCGCGGATCCTACGCTGAGCCGACAGCCGTCGGTCCTGCTCAGCATCAGCTGCGCTGCGCGCCTCGAGTTCCCGAAGCCGCTCCTCACGCTCACGCGCGAACAATTCGGCTTCGCGCTGCTCGCGTTGCTCGAGTTCTTCAGCGCGCAACCGCGCATCGTTTAGCGCCTTTATACGCGCTGCGTTTTCCGCTTTGATCCGCGCTTCCTCTTCCATTTCGGCCTGCTGGGCCTTGCGCTGCTCAAGCTCCGTTTGTTCGCGGGCCTTGCGCTTTGCCTCCGTCTCCGCCCAGATCATCGCATCCGAGCGAATTTCGACCAGATCGCGTCCGCCGTACCCCTTCTCCAGACCATGCTTTAGCCGGTCCTTAAGGGCAGCGGCCACTGCCGTGTCCTTGGCCTCACCACGAAGCAGCAGCTCCTGACCTGACACCACGGCCTCACCTGATCGCAACTTGGACAACATGCCGAGACCCGACATGGCGACGGCGCGCCACTTCTTGGAGTTGCCCAGGACGATGCTCATGCGGTCGACTATACGTGCATTGGGAAACAACCGGGTTGCCTCGCTCACCAGAACTGCACGCGTTTCAGCATCCGGAACGTCGCCCTCCAATAGCACCTCGCCTTCACCGCGATGGGTCGCACGCCACGTCAAATCCGGCTCCGGAGGCAAATCAAGGTTCACACGAACTTCCGAGTCACACGAACGGTTAGCCATCGCGCGCACATCGGCTGGCAGACCGTCAGCGATCGCCTCGTCCTGCGAGCGACCCTCGACTTGCAGGGAGCGCTCACTCACCACGATACGCCCGTCGTCGAGCCGTGAAAGTCCAGACAATCCTGCCTCGAGACACGGCTCCCAGCCTGCATCCTGCCCCGAGGCGAGCTCCATGTTGTCAAGGATCGTGGCATCACTGAAACGCTCTTTGACTAGGCTTACGATGCGCGCGCGCGCCTCTTCATCCGGGACATAGCCCGTTAGCAGAACCTCGCCTTGCGAAAACGTCGCGCGTGTCACGAACGGTGTGACAACCGGCGGAGCAGGTTCGGGGAAATCAAGATTCGTACTGGCCGAGATCCCAATGGGGACGCTGACGCCAAGCTTCTCTCGCACCGCGTCCGCCGTCGCCGCATCGCCGACTTTGCCGGCTAGCGCGAGACTCGTTCCAGTCAAAGACGCCTCACCGGTTTCAACGAATGCGAGCTGCGACAGTGCGGCCCGCGCGGCCTGCTCGAATCCGTCTGGCGCTCCGCGCGCCGTCTCCATCCGGTCAATAATTGCGATGTCGGGGAACAGCGATTTGGCAAACGCAAACAGCCCCTCACGCATTTGATCGCTTGGTACATACCCCGACATCACCAACTGGCGTGACGAGCGCTCGGCAGCCCACTTGAAAGGATCAGCAATCGGCGGCAGCACTTTATCGGAGACCAACTCGATCCCCTTGGGGACCTCCCCGCGCAATGCCCGTTTCACCGTCTTGAAAACCGCAGTAGTCGGTGCTTCGCCGGCAACAGATAACCCTAGGCCATTGAGATCGATGCTACCGCTGGATAACGAACTGAGTTGCGTCAGCCCAAATTCGATCCCCGAAAACCAGCGATCCAGATTAGGTGCACCCGAACCCAGAATGGTGACGTCTTCGACTTCCGTTTGTGGGAAGGACTTGCGCACCATTTCATTCAGGCGCGTGCGGGCCTTTTCATCAGGCACATATCCCGACAGCAAAATCTTGTTATCGACAAGCGTTGCAGACCAGATGTAGTCGGCTACCCTGTCAATGACGTCCAAATCGGCGTCGACGATGCGCACGCCCCAAACGTCAAGCACCGTCCGGGCAGCCACTGCCGGCTGTTCTTCACCGGACGCCCTACCCGTCAAAATACCATCACGCCCGACGAATGTCGCCGTCGCCGTGTCTATCCCCTGTTGTTGCAGCGCATAGATCGAGCGTTCCCGCAAATCGGCTTGAATGCGATCCTGCTCCAATAGAAGAGTAATCCAGGTCAACATTACCAAAAGCGGCAGCCCCCACAGCCAACGCCAAGGATTGCACTTCATCAGGATTGTTCTCCGCTGAGCAACCTGCGGAAGGCCGTTTGCGCCCCATATCCCCGCCGATCGCGATTCTGATCTGTATCAGGCCGCCCCCACGGCAGCCTGCAGCAATTCTTAGTGCCAGGACTCCAATGTCATTGCTGCATGCCCGTCCCTCCTACAGCGAACACCCCGACGCGCTTATGACACGCCACGGGCCGTACTAGGCAAACACACAGCAATAATCCCGCACCGCGAGCAGCGGTCCGGTTAGGAATTCCACTTACTTTCCAAGCACTATAGCTGGTCGGCAGGCGCGTTCAAGCGGCGGAATTAGCGATTTCCGACAAACAGATACGCTGTGCCCACACCTCTGATTTCACTGCCGTTGTGGCGGCGCTTCACTGCTGGCCGTATTGCTCGCGGCACACGGAACGATCACACCGGCAGTCTCCAGCTTGCCTGGAGGAGGAGCAACTCCAACAATTCAAGCGATTCAATCTAAGGGGAAAGGGCTGAGGACTTCTGAAGCAGCCGTGTTAGCTCTCCCGCAAGCTCGCAAGCAGGCATCGGACGAGCAAACAAGAAGCCTTGGGCATGATCGCAGCCCGCAAGGCGCGCAGCATCAAGCTGGCTCTCGTTCTCGATGCCCTCCGCCACTGTTCGCATCCCGAGCGTTTTTGCAAGCGACGTGATCGACGCCAATAATGCCACCGCCTGGCTGTCCGAAGGGCCATCCCTGGAGCCCGACACAGCACAATCGAAGTTGCCTTGCCCTTGGCCTCCTCCCACGTCGCGCATGAAGGTCCTGTCGATTTTGATCGTGTCAAATGGAAACGCGCGCAGATAGCTCAGCGACGAATAACCGGTCCCAAAGTCATCCAATGCTATCGTCACTCCGATATTCCGGAGAGCGTACAGCACCTCGCGCGTTCGCGGGTCCTCCTTCAGCAGAAGGGATTCGGTGACTTCCAGGATGAGGCGGGAAGGCGCAAGCCGAGCCTCGGCCAGCGCGCCGGTCACAACACCAATAAGTCGCAGGAGTCGAATTGAATAGCTGACAGATTGACGGACACTTGCAGCGGTTCAGGCCAATTGGCCGCCTCCCTGCAGGCCTCCCGGATCGCCCATTCCCCGAGGGCTGTAATCATCCCGCAGTCTTCGGCCAGAGGAATGAAAACACCGGGCGAAATCGGCCCCTGCTCAGCGTGATGCCAACGCATCAGCGCCTCGCAGGCTACAGGCTGCCCGTCTTGCGTTGCCAGAATAGGCTGGTAGTGAAGAGAAATCTCGCGGCGTCCCAGCGCCTCTTTCATGGCCGACTCAAGCTCGCACTTGGCGCGGAGATTTTGCTCAAGCTCCGGCCTGAAGTGAACGAGTTGTCCGCGCCCGGCACCTTTCGCCTGATAAAGCGCGATGTCGGCCTTCTTCAAAACATCCTCTGCCCCGCCCCCTGACTGCGGCACCAGCGCAACGCCGATGCTTGCACCGATCTGCACCTGCTGCCCGTGGATCACGTAAGGCTCGCTGATCGTTTCAATTAGCCTTCGGGCGAGTTGATCGGCATCCGATTGCGAGGACGCCCCCGCCTGCACAACCGCGAATTCATCCCCGCCAAGCCGGGCGACGAAATCGCTACGACGCACACATCGTAAAATCCTCTGGCTGACCGACTTCAACAACAGGTCTCCCGAGGGATGACCCAGCGTGTCATTCACCTCCTTGAAGCGATCGAGATCGAGCAGATGAATGGCAAAACCAATATCCTGCGCTCGGTTCTCGAATTCGTCGTTCAGACGTTCCAGCAGGCAGTAGCGGTTGGCAAGCCCCGTCAGCGCATCTTCGCGCGCCAGCTTGTTGATCTCGGCCTCGGCCTTACGCTGCGCTGTTACGTCTTCATGAACGGCAACACACCCCCCATCGTCGAGCGGCTGGTATGAGATCTCAAACCGCTGGCCGTCATGACGCTCAAACGACAGCTTGAACGGCACTCCTCGCTCGACCATGCGGGTGTAATTATCGTGCCATTTATTGGCGCAATGCTCCAACCCATCATCCAACACACAACCCTGCTCCAGGCGGTGCGCCAAAAGATCTCGGAACAAAACGCCCGGCTGGCACAAATCATCCGGCAACCGGTACATTTTCTGAAAAATTCGATTACAGACAACAAGCCGCCCGGAATTGTCAAACATGGAAAGCCCGCGCTCCATATTGTTCAGCGCGATATCAAACCGGTAATTGAGATTTTCCAACTGCATTTGATGGTCGAGAAGGGCGTCGGCATTTCCTTTGAAAACCCTGACGGCACGCGCCATGTCACCGATTTCGTCATTCTCATACCTGTTAGGCAGTTCGACACTATTATCATTTCGCGACACCTGCAGCATGACCCGCGTCATTGCCCGCAGCCTCCGGCGGAACCGGTGTACTGAAATCAAACCTATCGGTCCGAGAATAAGGGTTGCAAGCAGGATCGCAGCAAACGCTTTGGAGGCAAGCCGGCCGGTACTTTCCAATGCCGTCAACGCACCATCGCGCGCAGCCATCAGATCGATCCTCGCATCGTCGACGCGCAACAAAACCGCCCGCCGCTCGTCCTGACTGATCGCGCCCTGCTGCAACCGGATTTTCGTTGCCACCTGGTCCAATGTCGCAAGCGCACGCTCCTGGCGCGGCAGCACCTCGCCGGCCACCTCCGCAACCCATGCCGAATGTCTCTCCATCGCACCCGCCAACCCTATGGCGAGAAACAGCGAGCCCACGAGAACTGCCCAGAATTGGGAAATCAGACTGGTATTCGCTGCCGACCGCACAAACTCCATGAAATCGAATTTCGCCTGCATTAGCCTCATGCCGCCCGATCCCCATAAAGATATTTACGCCGCCTAATAGCCGGAGAAGAGCAATCTTAATGTTGTCGTTCAGGCAGATTTATGCCGCCAACCGACGATTGCTCGAAACTCATGCGTTTGATGTTTTGAGTGGATCATGAATTGGTGAGCACAACATTTTCAAACCC
>CAYGRH010000176.1:0-7009 GCA_964352165.1 uncultured Hyphomicrobiaceae bacterium
CCGCTCGCCTTTATCGAGGCTTCCGTAATCGCTGCCGCTCTCTCCTTCTCTCTTGTTGGATTGAGCGGAACACTCGTGTTGTCGGCAGGCGGAGCCCTGGGAGCCGGCTTCACGACCTGGCTGTCGGCCCGTTACCTCGCGGGCTATACGGGCGATGCCTTGGGGGCGAGCGCCTTGACCGCAATGTGTACGGCCCTCCTTGCCTTCACGATCTACACCAGTGGCGCTTAGACAGGAGCAGGCTCATGAGCGATACGACACTGCTTCTGGGCGGTGCACGGTCCGGCAAGACGGCGAGAGCTTTGAAGTTGGCAATATCAGCCGCCGCGCCAGCGACCGCCGCGCCAGACAGCGCTTTGCATGTACCTGCTCGAACGTTGATCTACATCGCCACCGCCGAAGCTCGCGATGACGAAATGGCAAGCCGCATCGCCCGCCACCAGGCTGAGCGCGGTCCCCAATGGCGCACACTTGAGACTCCCCTGGCGCTGGCCGAAACATTAGCGGCACATATTCGCCCTACGAATGTGATCGTCGTCGATTGCCTGACCCTGTGGTTGTCGAACATAATGTTGGCCGATCGCGACATTGAAACCGAAACGCTGTCGCTCTCCAGGGTGATCGATCAGTCTCCGGCAAAACTCTTCCTGGTTTCGAATGAAGTAGGGCTCGGCATCGTACCGGGGACCGCTCTCGGCCGTCGTTTCCGCGATTGCCAGGGCCGGCTCAATCAGCGCATTGCCGAAATCGCCGACACTGTCGAATTCATTGCCGCGGGAATCCCACTTCGCCTCAAGCCGCAGTGACTTGCCAACAGTCCGCAACATCTCAACAAAGGTCACCACCAATGTCCGAAGACCAAGGATCGTGGCTCATCATGGTTCGCCATACGGCCGTCGCCGATCGCTACAAGGGCATTTGTTATGGCGCGTCGGATATAGAACTCTCTCCAGAAGGCGAACGACACGCACGCGAGTGTGCCGATGCGTTGGCGTCTCTTGAGCCCTCGCATCTGTTCCATTCCGGGCTCATCCGGGCGCGCATCATGGCCGATCACATCGCCGAACTTACAAAAGCCGAACCAATAGAAGATGCAAGGCTTGCTGAAATGAACTTCGGCAGTTGGGAGCTGCGGCCATGGGATGAGATCTTTGCCGAAGTCGGGCACGACATGGCCCGGCTTATCAGTGAGCCCGATACCTTTGCCCCGCCGGGAGGCGAAACAGCCCATGCGGTCCGCGACCGTGTGTTGGCATGGCGAAGCGCGCTACCGACGGCAGGCCGCGTTCTCGCAATAAGTCATGGAGGGCCGATAGGCGCCATCAGGGGAACTGACGCTGGAGATCCGGCTAGCAGTTGGCCGGCCTTGGTGCCTGCCCATGGGGAACAGATACGGCTTCAATTCTCAAGTTGAGCGGAACCGAAAGAGCAGTCTGCGCGTTTGATCCATCTGATGGTACGCGGCTTGAAGTGGAGCAGCGTGTGGACCAGATAACCTTGAGCGCCGCAGAGTTGATCGCGTCGTGAACGTGCCGCATTCGACCATTCCGCGGCTCGGCTGGCTCTACCTCGAACCGAATGCCGATGCTTAAAGCAACCGAATTAGTGGGAGACTTCGTGTATTCAGGTGAACGGCACGGATCGCACGACACCGCTTGCTGAACTCACAGCTCCCGTGCAACATTTACTGCCAAATGTTCGGTTGATCTGAACAACAGATGTATCACGTATCGATTGGGTGATTTAGAGTCCAGGCTGCTCTCAACGATTGATGACTTCGGGCTCGCCCGCGCCGAAATGCAACCCTGCTCAAATCGGCATCGTCGGAGATGGACGGAACTTTTCTGGTATATGGAGGCAACGTGGCTGAGATTGCATTCAAGATAAACGGCGAGCAGAAATCGCTCGACATCGATCCCGACACGCCTCTGTTGTGGGCCATCCGGGACGAATTGAAGCTGACCGGCACGAAATTTGGCTGCGGTATCGCGCAATGCGGCGCCTGTACCGTCCACGTCGACGGTCAGCCGCAGCGCTCGTGCGTTACCCCCATCAGCGCCATCGAAGGCGCGAGCATTACGACGATAGAGGGCCTGGAAGGCCCCGAGTCCGATGCCATCGAGGCCGCCTGGATCGCCCTCGACGTGCCCCAATGCGGCTACTGCCAGTCCGGCCAGATCATGTCGGCGATCGGACTGCTGAAGGCGAATCCCGATCCGACCGACGCCGATATCGATGCCGCCATGACGGGCAACATCTGCCGTTGCGCCACCTATGTGCGTATCCGCGAGGGTATCAAAAGCGCTTCCGCGAAGTTGAAGGGGTAAAAGCCATGCGATCGATGTTCTCATCCTACTCAGCTCCAACAGCGACAGAACCAGCTACAGCGCGGATCATTCCTCTTGACCGCCGCTCGGTGCTGAAAGGCTTTTCCGCCGTTGGTGCTGGGCTTGTCGTAGGATTGCAACTACCTGGCGCTGCGCGGGCCGAATCCGGCGCCGCTGCTGTCATCAAGGGGCCAGCCGGAGAAGCGATCTTTGCGCCGAATGCGTTCGTCCGGATCGCACCCGACAGCACCGTAACAGTGCTCGTCAAACACATCGAATTCGGCCAGGGACCCTATACGGGTCTTGCAACATTGGTCGCCGAAGAACTCGATGCCGACTGGTCACAGATGCGTGCCACGTCCGCTCCTGCCAATGTCGCGCTGTATAAGAATCTCGCTTTCGGCGTCCAGGGTACTGGCGGCTCGACGGCGATGTCGAATTCCTACGAACAGATGCGCAAGGCCGGTGCCGCCGCGCGCGCCATGTTGGTTGCCGCCGCGGCTGCGAAATGGGGCGTGCCAGCATCCGAAATCACGGTTGAGAAGGGCGTTATCGCCCATGCCGGCACAAAACAGATAGGTCAGTTCGGTGAATTCGCCGAGGCCGCCGCCAAGCAAACCGCCCCGTCAGACGTTACTTTGAAGGAGGCCAAGGACTTCAAGCTCATCGGCACCGTCCTTCCCAAGCTCGACACCAAAGCTAAATCAACCGGGCGCGCCCAGTTCACGATCGACTTCGACAAGCCGGAGACCCTCACGGTTCTCATCGCGCACCCTCCATTGTTCGGGGCAAAGCTCAAGTCGGTCGACGATTCCGCGGCCAGAAAAATTGCGGGCGTTGTCGTCGTAAAAACGATTCCGCAGGGTGTCGCTGTTTACGCAAAAGGTTTTTGGGCAGCCGCAAAGGGACGTGACGCCCTGAGGATCGAGTGGGATGAAACGGACGCCGAGACGCGCTCCACTGACGAGATCATTGCCGACTACCAAAAGGCGGCGGCAACGCCGGCCAAAATTGTCCGCAACGATGGCGACGCAGTAGCCACGGTTTCGGCTGCTGAAAAAAAGATCGATGCCGAGTTTATCTTCCCATTCCTGGCGCACGCCGCCATGGAGCCGCTTGATGCAACCGTCGAGATCCACGACCGAGGCGCGACGCTTACGGCTGGGTCTCAGTTCCCGACAATCGATCAGACGGTCGTAGCGCAAACACTCGGCTTCCGCCCTGAGGAAGTTCGCGTGGATTCCGTGTTCGCCGGCGGCAGCTTCGGCCGGCGGGCCACGCCCAACGGCGACGTGGCGGGACAGGTCGCCGCAGCGGCAAAGGCGCTCGGACGAAAGAACGTTCCCGTCAAGCTCCTGCACACACGCGAGGACGATACGGCAGGCGGCTACTACCGCCCGCTGTTCGTCCACAAGATGGCCGGCAGCATCGACGGCGATGGCAACATTTCCGGCTGGGATCACACCATCGTCGGCCAATCGATCATGGAAGGCACCCCCTTCGAGAGTATGATGAAGGACGGCGTCGATCCCACGATGATTGAAGGGGCTTCCGATCTGCCCTACGCCATCCCAAATCTGCGCGTCGGCGTTCACAAGATGAAGACGGGTGTCCCACCGCTGTGGTGGCGGTCCGTCGGTCACAGCCACACAGCCTATGCGACGGAGACGTTCCTTGATCAGCTACTTACCCTTGCTGGCAAGGACCCGGTTGAGGCCCGCCTCGCCCTTCTCGGCGACAAGCATCCGCGTCACACCGGCGTCTTGAAGGCGGCGGCTGAAATGGCCGGCTGGGGCGGCAGCGTGCCTGAAGGCCGGGCCCGCGGAGTGGCCCTGCACAAGTCGTTTGATTCCTATGTCGCGCAGGTCGCCGAAGTCTCGCAAGGCGAGGAAGGCGTACCGCGCGTCCACAAGGTTTGGTGCGCGGTCGATTGCGGCATCGCCGTCAACCCGGACGTCATCCGCGCCCAGATGGAGGGCGGCATCGGCTACGGCCTGGGCCATGCGTTATATTCTGAGATCACGCTCGACAAGGGGCGCGTAGTTCAGACCAACTTCGACACGTATCGCTCCCTGCGGATCAATGAAATGCCGCAGGTCGAAGTGCGCATCATCAAGTCGTCCGAAGCTCCGACCGGGGTCGGCGAGCCCGGCCTCCCGCCGGTCGCACCGGCTGTTGCCAACGCGTGGGCCAAGCTGACGGGCAAGAATGTGCTCCATCTACCTTTCCTGCGTTCATCCTGACGGCTGCCTGCTGGGGCTGGGCGTTTTCAAGGACGCAGACGAATTCAACGCACGGCCCGGAGCAGCAACCGGGCCGTGCTTTTTTGTGAGCCGAAAAAGCGCTATGGCTAGATTTCGGGCCCATACCCTCCGACATTGGTGGGAAACCAGCGAGAAAACGGCCAGAAACAAAAAAGTACGGTAGTCATCGGCTGGTTGAATGGCGCCAGCGCCTTACGGAGAGATCGGACATTGGCAATCGCCCTCATCGTGCTCGCGGTGATCCTTGCACTCGCGATCCTGCCGCAAATGTGGGTGCGCCGCGTGATCGACGCCCACTCGCAGGAGCGTGCTGATTTCCCCGGAACCGGCGGCGAGTTCGCCCGCCACCTCCTTGACGAGATGAAACTCGGCCACGTCGGTGTCGAGGAAACCGACATGGGCGACCACTACGATCCGATGAGCAAGACGGTCCGGTTATTGCCGCAGCACTATCGCACCCGCTCGCTGTCAGCCGTAACGATTGCCGCGCACGAAGTCGGCCACGCCATGCAGGATGCCACCGATTACGCGCCTCTGCGTGCACGCACGCGCATGGCCGCCCGCGCTCGCACCATCGAGGTCATCGGCACTGTCCTAATCCTCGCTTCGCCCCTCATGGTTCTTGTAACGAAGTCGCCCATGTTGATGTTCGCGCAGGTGGGAGGCGGCCTGCTGGTGCTCGGTTTCACCATCCTCATTCATGCCGTCACCCTTCCAGTTGAGTACGACGCGAGCTTCGGGCGCGCACTGCCCGTTCTCAAGGCAGGCAACTATATCGGCGACCGCGACATGGCCTCGGCCAAATCAATTCTGCGCGCTGCAGCCCTCACGTATGTCGCCGCCGCTGCGATGAGCCTGCTCGATGTCGCGCGTTGGATCAGGATCTTGCGGTTCTAGATCATGCGCCGATGCACCTTGATGCGAGGCCTTTGGCCAACGGCAAAAAAGCGACCGCACTGTTGCGGCCGCCAGTTCTATCAAGACGTTTAGTCAGTAAAAAATTTAGCTCAGCGCGTCGTCGCTCGAAGCTGCATCGAGGCGATACCTGCGGCGATGTTCAGGCCTTCCTGGGCCTGCACACTCAAAGGCTGCAGTGTGATCGACTGTGAGGACCCGCCCAGCATCGCATTGGCCCCGACACCGACGCCGACAGTCGCTTCGCCGGCCACACCGGCGTAGTTGCCGCTCAGCGATCCCGGCGAAAGGTCCGTCGTCGGCGCAAGAACGCCCCAGGCAATGACGCTTTGGGTCGTCGTGCCGATATCGATGCCGTATTTCGAGATCGTGCCGACATAATAGTCTTCGCCGGCTGGCCCTTCGAATACGCAATTCAGCTGCTTGGTTGAGCCAATGATGAACCCGGAGCCTCCGGACACCGTGCAATTCAGTACGCCGACTTCTACTCCGCCCGACTGCGCGACCGCCGGCAGGCTTGCCGATGTCGCCGCGGCAACAGCACCCGCAGCGATAATTGACGACACGAATGTGGAACGAAAGCTCATAAAAGGCTCCAATTTGATCTGGGAAAAGGCGGACAGTTTATGGATCCGTCACACATTGTAACCGGATGATGCGGCAAAGGTGCGAGCAAAATTGAATCGTAGATCGGCGGCAGTTTGTTCCTGAAGGCTTCTGCCCACCCGCTGTGGACCACCGTCAACGGTCATCTGCACGCGGAAAAGGCGCAGATCGCAGTCTGCAGCTTGAGGCGGGCGTCGTCCTAGCACTGCCATGGAACTGTGGCATTCGGCACTGCGATTTATCAGTATATGCTCTCTTGGTTGGTTGCCTCACACATTTCACCGCCTCGAATGGAAACAAGCGATGCAAGCAAGCACACACCGGATTGGTGCATGGCACCGCGCTCGCACCGATCTGCCGATATCTTATCGCGAAATTTTCGGTTTGCTTCTTCTCCTCGCGACAGCGCTGTTCGGCACCGACAGCGCCATGGCCCAGACCTGCAATGCGGACTTTGATTGCCGCCGTCTGATGCCGCTGGGTGGAGGCGCGCGCTGCATTGGCGACACCTTGATTTCCACAACCACGCGCTGCGTGGCCGGGCGCTGTCAGACACGGGAAACAATGCGCCGCAACTGCGCAACTCAAGGGACAGGCCGTTGCGTGGGAGAATACTATGAGCGCACATCCGGCCGCTGCGATGGCTCAAGCGGGCGCTGCGTCACCCGCACCGACCGCGAACCCTGCCGGCGCGGTTGCTCGTGTCGCGGTAACGTGTTGATCGTATTCACGGGCTCCTGCTCGTCCGGTATCGGATGCCACCGCGCTGTAAAAAAGTGCTCCGGCGGATGTTCGTGCGAACCTGAACCTGTGTGCCGCGAGGACGCGCCGCCTGACAAAGCTTCAGAGCCCTGAGGCGCTAGCGGTGAGGGGAAATCGCCCTAAGCGCTCCGGCTC
>CAYGRH010000177.1:0-7009 GCA_964352165.1 uncultured Hyphomicrobiaceae bacterium
GAGATTGAAGCTTTTTCGGCTTCAACCGAGATCGTGAATCAGAACGGCACGGAGATCTTTGCCGAGCCGGAGTGTTGCGTGGTCTGCTCACCGAACTGGCCGCCGTATTCGAATCGCAGGGCGGTATCGCCCGGCGCGATGAAGTCGATACCCGCACCGATATCGGCCACCACATCATCGACGCTCGAAGTTACGGTGAACGAATTTGCCGCCCCCGGAGCCGCCGAGAAGTTTGCAGTCGTCGAGAAGGTATCTTCGCTCCGCCACGTCAGACCGGCGCGCAGGTATGGCCGCGCAATCCCGTGCCCCATGACGACCTGTCCGCCCAGTTCCAGCGATGGCGAAAGTGAAAACACCGTGTCGGACGAACCTTCGACGGCTAGCCCAACGTCGCGGGCAGCGGTTTCCTCATAACCATCGCGGTTGAGATGCGTGATGCCGGCCATGATCTGCGGCTTGAGGTAGAGGTCGCGGCCCAGGTTGAGTTGGTGTGCAGCGGTAAGCTGGCCGGTTACGAACTTGTCGTTGTAGTCCGACGTCGCAACCGAGGCGAAGTTGCCGAACGCGACAGCGCGCTTGTTATCGAACCAGCCGTAGCCGCCGGTGACGCTGGCTGCAAACAGCCATGGGCCGGGGTTGTACTTGATGACGCCGCCGATGTGCGCGCGCTCGCCTTCGGATTCAGCCCGGCTGTCTGTCGAAAGCCCGAGCGCTTCGTAGCCAAGCCCGCCGCCGACGCGCCAGTTGCCGCCGATGTCGAACTGCATGCCGCCGGAGAAGAAGGCTGCGTCTTCCTTGAAGCCGACGCCGCTTTCGCCGCCGTCGTTGTCGAGCCGCCGCCCGGTGCCGCGCGCCCACACGCACTGGCCTTCGCGAATAACGGCATTGGCATCGCCCTCGCCAGCAACGCGGCAGGATAAAAGCTGTCCGGCAAATGTCTGGCCGGTGCCCATGGCCGAAGAAAAGCCTGCGCCGTCTCCGGCAGGCGTCAACTGGTTCAGCGCGTCTTTGAGTTCCCCCTGCGTCCCGAGCCCGAGAATGTCAGGCACGAAGCCGAACGAACCGCCGCCGCCGACAACTTTGTTAAGCGTCGTGCCGATACCCGCCTGGTTGGAATTCAGCCCGCCGGTTCCGACGCCGGAGCCACCACCGCTGCCACCGCCAATACCCAGGAAGTTGATCTTCGCCTGCAGGTCCACAGTATTGGCATTGGGGTACAGAAGCGTGTAGTCGACAGCCGCCGTATCCGTCGCAGTCATTCCGTTATTTTGCACGCCAGTCGTCGCCGTGAGGATCGTCCACTGTTTGGTGAGACCCTTGTTCGCCGAGTTGTTGGAGTCTGGAAAGCTGATCGGGTTGACGACGACCGTGCCCCCAATTTCCACGAAACCCGTCACATCGATGCGGTCAGCCGTGTTGTTGACCCAGTCGGCATCGACGAGAAATACGCCGGTTGCCGATTGCAGAAATGAGCCGGTAAAAGCGGTGGTTTGAACCTTGCTGTTACCGCCAGGTGACAACGTTCCGTGGTTGGCAAAGCCACTCGGCGTACCGAGATTGACGGTGTCGCCCGGCTCGAAGACGGCGCCGACATGGTTGTTGAAGGTCGTATAAGTCGTGCTCAGCGCAACGACGTTTCCGGAAATCGTTCCGTTGTTCTGGAGTTCCACTAAGTCGCCGGTCATGTTGACGGCTTGACCCGATAACGCGCTGATCGTCCCCGCGTTGTTAAGTGTGGAATTCGCATCCGTCTGGATGTTCACACCCCAGCCGTTCCCCGTAGCGCCCGTCACGTTTCCAGCGGTGATGTCGACTTCCACGGTATCGCCAGAGCCCGGCCAGGAGATGGAATCCCCGCCCTTGCTTACCGCCCAGATCCCGTGAGAGTTGCTCCCAGTTGCACTGATGTTGCCGGAAGTTTCGACGCTCACTCGGCCGGCATCGCCGCTACGGCCGGGATTGCCCTGAACAGCTCCGGCAATACCAGTGTTGCCGCCCGCGCCGCCGAGGGATTTCGCAACGATGCCATGCGAGTTAGCGCCGGACGTTGTGATTTCGGCGGAATTCGTAACAGCGACGCTACTGGCGTCGCCGCCGTCTCCGCCGTCTCCGGAAAAGCCATTGGAACTTACAATTGTCGCATCGCCGCCCTTTCCGCCTTTGCCGCCCCGGCTGATGGCGCTGATCGCCGAGGCGTCGTCGCCTGACGTCGAAATCGAGCCGCCTATTTCGGCACTGATAGTGCCGCCCGAGCCACCCGCACCGCCGTGAGATCGAAATACCTGTTCTTCACCGTCGATGCCAAAGCCGCCGCCGCTGATTAAGTAGATTCCGCCAGTGTTATTGCCTGTCGAGACGATTGTGCCGTCATGATCCAGCGTCACCGCGCCCGCGTCGTTGCCTGGCGTGCCTGGGCCAGCAAAAAACGGAGAACCGTCGAGAGCCACGAACAGGGCAGGGGTTCCGTCCGAAGTGGTCCAGTCCGCGTCTGAAAGGACACCGACGGAGCCGCCTGTTTGGTAGTAGACAAATGTGTCGTTCACCGTGCTCGCACCAGTGCAAATGACGCTACGTATCCCGGGAGCAGGGATGGAATCGCTGCACGCCCCGCTGGGGCCCGCAGTTGCCGAGACCGGCAGCAGCGCGGCGGTCAGTGCAATCGCCGACGTCGTAGCCAACAGCCGGGCAGCCCGGCTCTTGGGCGGACCACAAGAATGTCGACCCATCGCATGCCTGGAATTGTTTTGGCTGTTTGCTTGCCCGACGGTTCTATTGTTTCTGCTAAAATTCATTTCCGCGATCCTCTTGGCGCAAGCTCCCGCATCCGGGCGCAGGCAATGCAGCCGGTTTGTGCGATATGACGTTTGGTGAAGCGGACGCGAAACGAGGACGCGAGGCGAGCGAAAGGGCCCAACGGAATGAGCATTCCGTCGGGCAGCGCCACCGGTCAGGAGGCAACCGTAAACAAAAATTAAGGTGTTATTCCCCCACAAGCACAAATGCAAATTACTGTTTCGGGCGAAAGAAATCACGCGCAAAAACGCAACCTATCTCGGAAATTATCAAATAGAGGATTATGGAGAACACGTTTAAAAACAATGTTTTGGCGCGCGAGAGATTAGCCAGAAATTAATGGTTCGTTTACGTTTGTTCCGCCGACTGCATGAAATGCTCTTTCAGCCCCAGCGCATAATTGGCGTGCAAAGAAAGTTCGCGCGCGATGAGGCCCTTGTGCGCCTCTACCAGGGGTTCGGCGGAAAGGATCGCCCCATCGGAACCGCGCACGATCAGCCCAGATTCTTCCAGAGCGGTGACAACGGTACGGACCTGCGAAGCCGAAATCTTAAACTTTTTCGCTAGGTCGCCGAAAGCTGGAAAAGGTTCATCGCGCATTTCCGCGCCCGCAATGGAAATTGAAGTCGGTAGCCCGCCGGCGCGCGAAATGATGGCGTCCAATTCCGGGAAATACTCGGTAATGCGAACGTCATCCTCGATGATCGCACGCCCCGATTTCGAAATGATGTGCCAGAGAAATTGCGGGTCGCTCTTGATCGCTTCAGCAAAGCCGCTCTCTGGAACCAGATCATCCAGAACCGCCATCGCATATCCGTAGATATCCGTCGCTTCCTTCACCAGGCGGTCGGAAGGCACGTAAGTGCGAATGCGCCCGTCGGACGGCGAACGTTCGGTATGGACGTGCCCCAACACACCCAGCACCGCAAGCACAGTGCGAAGCGCCCGTCCGCTGCACTGATTCCTGCGTTCGCAGATTTCCAGCAGCGCCGAGTACGTTGCCCCATGCTCGTTGCCACCGGTCTTGCCCGCAAAGTGGAGGTACATCGTGTAGTTGACGATGTGAAAACCCAGGTTGGTTCCAACCCGGTTGAAGCTGCCGAGAGCTTCCCGCCACGCAATGACGTCATCGACGTAGCGCTGCGCAGCCAGATCAAACCCATGGTGCCGCCTTATCGCGCCCTGCAGGTCAGCTAGTGGGTCGGAAACCGATGTCGCTTCACAGAGCATTTAAAGAATGGGCCGGGTTGAAAAGGAGCGGTGGCGCCTGTTGCCTTCGCGAACAAGTTAGCAGAGTTAGGCCCGGCAACCGAAACGTGCAACCATTTACTAGTCGATGGTCGCAATAGGGTTGGGCAGGGCGTGGTCGTTTTTCGTCAATGAACGTTGATCGGGCTCGGAGCTGGAGTGTGCAGCCCGCCTGCACTTGCCGATATAGGGGGGATCCCATCGCGTTGCAAAGTTCTTGAGATTGTTTCGCGAGCGGTGCGCTGCAGGCAATGACCCGCTGGCCCGGTCTTTCAGACAAAGCTAGGCGCAGCGCGACTCGGGCTTGTCACCGAACGCCACCAATCCAGCGTGGCTGAACACACCGGCAGACCTTCATTTGCTGCGATCGCGCCATCTCAGGCGTCGGCGGATTCGGCGGGTTCCCGGCGCGGTTCGCCGTAGCGATGTAGGTCCATACCGTAGACCTGAAGCCAGGACTTGGCCTCTTCCATCCGCGGCATCGTTTTTCGCACGAGTCGCCAGAACCTAGGCCCATGGTTCATCTCGGCAAGGTGGGCGACCTCATGTGCGGCCACGTAGTCGAGCACGAAGTCCGGCGCCATTATGAGCCGCCACGAAAACGAAAGCGCACCCGTCGAGGAGCATGAGCCCCAACGGCTGGTCTGGTCGCGCACCGTGATCCGCATCGGTCTGAGCTCGAGGAACCGGGCATGCACGTAGACGCGGTCTTCGAGGTCGCGACGGGCTTCATCAAACAGCCAGCGCTTCAGTCTTTTGTGCGCCACGTCTTCATCGATCGCGCCATTAACGCGAATGATGGGGAGAGGTTTTTCGGTCTCAATGACTTCGACAGGACGGTTTCCACGCCGGCCGGAAAACTCAATGGCGTGAGGCTCCCAACGCAACGGCATTGAACATCCGTCCAGCATCGGCACCGGTTCGGGAAGACTGCCCAGGCGCTCGCGGACCCAGTCGATGTTTCGGTAAACGAACGATCCGGCTTCCCCCAGGTCGCACTGCGTCGGCAGAGTCACGATAACCGCGCGCCGTGTTCGGCTGACCCGCAGCGTCAGACGCCGCGCCTTGGGATGTCGCCGCACTTCCACCGGCGCTCCGAGTTTATCGAAACGGGGATCGGCGAGTGAAACGGTATCGACGGCCTTGTTGCGCCGCATGGGCTGCCCCTTCGCTTAAACGCGCTCTGTCAGAGGTATTGCGGCGATAACTCGAAAAGGCGATTTTCGGAAACCGGTCATGATGAGAGTGAGCCTCTTCATCACTACGTGCCCCGTCGCTACGCGCGCCAGCACAATACCGCTATCAGCTTCGTGCCCGACCACTCTAGTCACAAAAGGATTCGTGCACGTCGCTTGCGCGCCAAGTGTGGCAGTTGCGTCTCTCAACGCCGCGTCCCTGGTGCAACAGCCCGGAGTTTGAAGGCCTGTGAGCTCAACGCCCTTGTTTCGGTCAAATGTGGAAACCTCGCTGTTTCGAAGGCGTCGAGCTGCGTGTCAAACAATGATCCGGCCTGCCACCAGTCCTGGACGTCAGGCATCCGCCAGTGGCGCACGACCAGTGCCCGCGATTGGATAGCAGCAACATTTGTTGCCAGTCACACCATGGCAGAACGATGGAGCTTCAAGAGTGTTCAACAGCCAAGTGTCACCGCAGCCGGAAGGCCGACCGGGAAACCAGAGGCACGGAACTAGGTTGGCGTAGGAAATGACTCCGAACCGCGCGCATTAATGCCGCGGGCCGGAGCCCCAAAAGTTGTCGAGCATCATACGGCTGGCCATTGCCCAGAACCTGAGCGGCCCTCCACCAAAGGGATCGAAAACGTTGGAATCGTCTTTCCTGCTGGCCAGTCCGCGGGCCTTCAGACGTTCGGCCATGGCATCTGGCCGTGTGTCGTTCGCAGGCTCGAACGTGAAGGCATTGGCCGAAACGTCTGAACTGTGAACCGTCGGGTTTGTTGCCGGGTAGAGGTTTGCGGGAAGGGGCATGACGGCAATCTGATCGGCGCGCCGGTCATGCGAGCGGATGAACTGCGCGATCCGCGGCGCAATGTCGGCGCGGAACCGCGATCCGTTGAAGATGCCGTAATGGCCAACGCCCGGCGCTTCAAAGTGATACTTCTGGTGAGCTTCCAGTCCAGACGCAAGATCTTGCGCCGCGCGGCACTGGCCCAAACCCGTGATGTCGTCTTTCTCGCCTTCGATGGTCATCAGCGCCACGCGCTTGATCTGACCTGGATCGACGGGCTTGTCGCGATGCGTCATCGTACCGGTGGCAAGGGAGTGTCGGACGAAGACGGATTCGATCGTCTGCAAATAGAACTCAGCGGTCAAATCCATGACCGCGAGATACTCATCATAAAACGTGCAGTGCTTGTCCGCAGAATCCCCGTCGCCTTCAACCAGGTGCTGGAACAGATCCTTGTGAGCGCTGACATGGCGGTCGAGGTTCATCGTCATGAAGCCGGTAAGCTGCAGAAATCCCGGATAGACCAACCGCCCAGTACCCATGTTCGGCCACGGCACGACGGATATGACGTTCTGGGCAAACCAGTCGGTGCCCTTGTCCTGCGCTAGCTTGTTGACGACGGTCGGACTGACGCGCGTGTCGATCGGTCCCCCCGCGAGGATTAGCGAGCACGGCACGCTGGGGTTTCCAGTCGCTTCCATGCGAGAAACAGCGGCAATCACGGGAACCGACGGCTGACACACAGCGAAAACATGCACATCGCCTTTGAAGTGCTCCAGGATATTGATGACGTAATCGATGTAGTCATCAAGGTCGAACGCTCCTGCCGACGCCGGAACGTCGCGTGCATCCTGCCAGTCGGTGATGAACACCTCATGGTCGGGAAGTAGCGTTTCGACCGTGCCCCGCAGAAGCGTTGCGAAGTGTCCGGACATTGGGGCGATAAGCAGAACCTTTGGGTCTTTCTCCGCTCGGTTGTCAGCGATACCCCGCTTGAAGTGAA
>CAYGRH010000178.1:0-6940 GCA_964352165.1 uncultured Hyphomicrobiaceae bacterium
TCTTTTGTGCGGTCCACCAGCCATGATCGAAAGCGTTGAGAGATCGCTAATCGGCCAAGGCGTGCCGGCGTCACAAGTCGTGTCCGAACGGTTCAATTACGATTGAGGGCTCATTCAATGCTGAACGCGCAGCGCCTTGTTCTGATTTACTGGATCGCAAACGCCATCTTTTCGTTAGCCATATTGCAGTTCGCCCTCCGGTAACTTCTCTTGCCGTCGCTGCACTGCCGCGCGAGGGTTTGCGAATCCAAGCTTCAAACCCGGCGCGGAGTTTATTGCCCCTTGTGCCTGCCGTTTCTGGAGAGCCGCCGACCAAGCCAGTCCCGAGCAAGCATGTTGCGGCGCACGAACTTTTCCAACTCTAGGATCGCGAACAGCGCCGCACCCGTGGCGATGATCGCGACGCCATCGGATAAGGCAACGGGCCTGGTTTCGAACAGCGTCTGCATGAAGGGAGCAAAGGTGAAGACAAGTTGCAGAATGACAATGCTGCCGACCCCCAGTAACACCGCCGGAGTACCGAGCATGCCTTGCCAGGTCGTCGACGACCCGTGCAGATAGCGAACTGAGAAAAGATAAAAAATCTCCATCACGACGACCGTATTGACGACGATCGTCCGGGCGGCTTCGTGGGAAAGGCCGCGCATCTCCGCCCATGCGAACATGCCGAATGCTCCAAGCGCGAAGAGGGCAGACACTAGCCCGACACGCCAGAGCAGGAACGGCGACAAAAGCGGCTCGTCGGGCGTACGCGGGGGACGGCGCATGATGTTCGGCTCTGACGGCTCGAACGCGAGCACAAGGCCCAGACCGACGGCCGTCACCATGTTGATCCAGAGGATCTGAACCGGCGTGATCGGAAGCGTCAGGCCGAACAGGATCGCTGCTGCAATGATAATCGTCTCGCCGCCATTGGTCGGCAGCGTCCAGCCGATGACTTTTGTGAGATTGTCGTAGACTGTGCGACCTTCCCGCACGGCGGCCACAATAGACGCGAAATTGTCGTCGGCCAGCACCATCTCGGAAGCTTCCTTGGCCGCTTCGGTGCCATTGCGCCCCATTGCGACACCGACGTCTGCTCGTTTGAGTGCGGGGGCGTCGTTAACGCCATCACCGGTCATTGCGACCACAGAGCCTTCTGCCTGAAGCGCTTCGACAAGCCGGAGCTTATGTTCCGGGCTCGTCCTGGCAAACACGCTGGTCGTCCTTATGGCCTCGGCAAGGGCTGCGGCGTCCAGCTTATCGATACTGTGTCCCGTTAAGACCCGGTTCGGCTGCTCAAGACCGAGCTGTCCAGCAATCGCGGCCGCCGTCACGCCGTGGTCCCCGGTAATCATTTTGACCGTAATTCCAGCATCCCGGCACTCACCGATGGCCGCGATCGCCTCCGTACGTGGCGGATCGATAAGACCCAACAAGCCAATAAGCGTCAGTCCATCCTCTACATCAGCGAAGGTGAGCGCGTTGATATCGGCCCTCATGCGGTAGTGCGCGATAGCAAGAACGCGTTGCCCATCGCGGGCGAGGCTTTCAATCGCCTCAAGCCAGAACTCGTGATGGAGAGGTGCCTGCCCGGACTCGGTCGCCTGCGATTTGCACATTTCGAGAATTCGCTCCGGCGCGCCCTTGACGTACACGAACGAGGCATCTTCGTGACTACGATGCAACGTCGCCATGAAGCGATGAGCAGAATCGAAGGGGATTTCGTCGAGACGCGGCAACAGCCTTGTAAGCCGTTCGCGGTCGTGCCCGAGCTTTGCCCCGAGCGTCACCAACGCTCCTTCCATTGGATCACCATCTATGATCCAGTCTTCACCGCGCCGGCGGAGTTCGGCGTCGTTGCATAAAACCACCGCTTGGCCGAGTTCCGTGAGGCGTGTTGAAGCAGTCGGATCGACTTCTAGCCTTTCCCTGCTGACACCGCCCTTGGGGGCATAGCCGTCGCCACCGACCTCATAGGTCGCATCATCCAGAACGACCTTTGTTACCATCATTTCATTGCGCGTAAGCGTACCCGTCTTGTCGGAGCAGATCACGCTGACTGAACCGAGTGTCTCAACTGCCGGCAGTCGGCGGATGATGGCACTGCGCGCTGCCATCCGCTGAACGCCAATCGCCAGCGTAATGGTCATCACAGCTGGAAGGCCTTCGGGAATGGCGGCAACCGCCATGCCGACCATGGCCATAAAGGCGTCCGTTACAGCATAGCCACGCACCAGGACGGCGAATGCAAATGTAACCGCCGCAAGGCCCAGAATGACGAGAGTAAGCTGCCGAGCAAACGCATTCATCTGACGGATCAGCGGCGTCTCAAGCTGCTCGACGCGGCTCAGAAGTCCGCTGATACGCCCAAGCTCGGAGTGGGCACCCGTAGCAACGACGACGCCTATGCCTTGACCGGACGTGACGAGTGTACCGGAGAATGCCATGCAACGGCGATCGCCGAGTGCGGCATCCTTCTGACAGGCCGCGGTTTGCTTTTCCACTGCCACAGACTCGCCCGTGAGAATTGCCTCATCAATTCGCAGATTGCGTGCCTTAATGAGGCGCACGTCGGCTGCGACGCGATCACCAGCCTCGACGAGGAGCAGATCGCCCGGGACAATTTCGGCTGCATCGATCGTCAGC
Source organism: uncultured Hyphomicrobiaceae bacterium (assembly GCA_964352165.1). GTDB lineage: Bacteria > Pseudomonadota > Alphaproteobacteria > Rhizobiales > Hyphomicrobiaceae > CAYGRH01. The sequence continues at coordinate 2,629 of CAYGRH010000178.1, forward strand.
CTCTGGTTGTTCCGTAGAACTGATGCTCTTGGGCTGATCATGTTCCGGATGGCTTCGAGAGCTGCTTCTGCCCGCCCTTCCTGGATGTAGCCGATCACGGCATTGAAGACGACGACGCCGAGGATAACGCCGGTGTCGATGGGATGGCCCAGGGTTGCAGTCACTGCCGCGGCAGCGATGAGGACATAGATCAACAGGTTGTTGAACTGCTCGGCGAACCGCAGCCAGGCGCTCTTGCGCGCCGTTTCTGGGAGTGCGTTACGGCCTTGAGTTTCAAGGCGGCGTGCGGCCTCCTGCGGATCGAGGCCGCCAGCGGATGAGGCAAGCTTTGCCACCGCGTCATCTGCTGGCTTGCAATGCCAGGAAGAATCTACCGCATCGGTCGCTTCGTGTGCTGACTGTTGTCCAGGCGATACCTGTACGATCCCTTGCATTTCCCCACCGTTCATCTATGCGCCGACAAATAGCGGTTACCGGGCCGATTTTGCAGCCAGAACATCGACAGGGCATTCGGCAAGGAGTTGTTCGGCGACACTGCCAATCACTGCATGCGCAATACCGCTTCGCCCATGCGTTCCGACCGCCACGAGATCCGGCTTTAGACTGGCGATCTCTTCGTAGAGGGCTCCAGGGACATCGCCTTCCGGCAAGTTGAGATGAAATTTCGGCGCACGGTCCCCGAGATCGGTCGTAAGGCGGTTGATCATCTGGTGAAGTCCGGCCGTAGCGTGCTTCCTATGATCTTTCATCATCGTTTCCTGGTCGTCGCGACCAAGAAATGCAACGAACGGCCGGTGAACGGCATGCACAAGAGTGATCTCGCCCTGCTGAGCGAGACGAGCAGCCGTTCTGGTGGCGGCTTCCGCGTGCGATGACAGGTCCGTCGGCACTACCACACGGCGATACGGACCGGCCACAGGATCCCTGACGACGAGCACCGGACGTGCCCCGTAGCGGATTACCCGCTCAGCGGTTGTCCCCCGGAACAGTTCCTTGGTCTTGTGGCGGTGGATGCCAAGCACGATGAGGTCCGCATTGATCGTCTTGGATCGCCGGATGATGTCCTCGTAGCCGAGACCAACGACAACGCGCTGCGTGATCTGGGCGCCAACCGCATCAGGTATGCCTGCCAGTTGCGAAGCGATTGATTGTTTGGCCAAAGAGACATTCTCGCTTGTCGCCCCATCGAGGAACATCTCCTCAATGACGGTGATTACCTCAAGTTGGGCACCGATCTCCTTGGCCAGAGTTACAGCTCGCCGAAGGGCGCGATCTGAGCGCGCTGATAGATCGTTGGCCATCAAGATTTGCTTCATCGAGTTACTCCTGGACTGGAAACATCGGCGGCTGCTCCTAAAAAATCTGGATCGCCGAATTTCAACACGCTGCACTCATCAAATATCGAGTGCCTTTACCGCGAGGACATCGAGCGGCGCATCCGCCAGAAGATCCTCAGCAACACTACCCAGAAGCATGTGTTCAACGCCGGTTCTTCCGTGCGTCCCTACGGCCAGGAGATCCGGCTTCAAGTTATGAACCTCTCGGCGAACGGTTGCGCGTGTATCACCCTCAAGCACGTTGACCACGGCATGTGGCATGGTCTCTCCGAGATCCTCTCGCAGTTGCTCAAGATCAAGCTTCACGAGGTCGGAAAAGTGGGTTTGCGCTCCGCTGAGGTATTGCTGTTGGCCCTTGCGGTCGAGAAACGTCTTGAACGGGAGATCGACCGTATGCAGGAGGTGCAATTCACCACCTGGGATCAACCGGGCAACCATCCTTGTCGCAGCCCTCGAGTGAATAGATAGATCAATGGCGACGAGAGCTCGCCGGTAGGGCTTGAACACGGCATCCTTCACGACAAGAACCGGTACTTTTCCGAACCGGATGACGCGCTCGGCAGTCGTTCCGCGGAATGCGTCCCGCGTGTCGTGTCGATGAATCCCTAGAACAAGCAGATCTGCGCCTTTCTCTTCAACCAGCTCCAGGATCTCTCGGTAATCGTGGCCTTTGACAACAAGCGTTGCAATCGCCCATTCGCGGGCCAACGGCAGCGAGTCAATCTGATTGCGCAGTGCTTCGACTGCCTCCCGTACATGCCGTTCGACGATAGGTTGAGGTAACGAATCGTCAACGACGTTCACGACCGTCAGTTCGGCTTTGAAATCATGTGCGAGCGTTACTGCCCTTTGCAGAGCGCGATCTGATCGCGCCGACAGGTCGCTCGCCATCAGGATCTTTTTCAAGTCGGCCTCCGCTCGGCTGCACGTAGCCACCGGTCATAAACGCACCAGTCACAATTTAGGATCGAAGGTTAGTCCTTGGCTCGGGTGGCCTTCTTGCCCGACTGCTTGGTTAGTCTCGAGATCATCATTCCTGGCGGTCGGGATGGCGTTGCGGTCTCATCTGCCGCTACCTGCTCGACTTCCGTTGGGGTGGTGTCCGCCGGCTTCAGTCGGGCTTCCACGAACTCCTCAAGGTGGCGCATGGCAATACGTCATTCCCGATGGAACTGGATGGCAGACAACTCACAATCCCTGATCCACTTGCGGACCGTGGCTTCCTTGACCTTCAGCAATTCAGCGACTTCTTGAGTTGCCAAGAGTGGTCGGCTGAGCACGTTTCTCTCGCTATCATTGTCGTTTGATAATGTGCTTTGAAGTGCGTTGGCATGCATTGATGGAGGTCAATAGCCGGGGGCAATCGGTAAGGACCAGGATCTCACGAGCGGACCATTAGCCAATAAGGATGCGAGCACGGAATCCGCTTTGGGGGCATACCCAAACGGAAGCTGCGCTTCTCGAAACGGCTTATCTGCAATCGTGCTCACAGCCGGATTTACCCCGTGGTGTCGGCTCGCGAATGGTTCGCCCGGCCAATACATCAAGAAGGGCGATCCCCTGGCGACATTGGCCAGCCGGGAATGCCTTGAAACGCTCAGCCAATTGGCTCAGTCCGCAGCCGAATTGCAGGCCGCCAAGGCTGTCGCCGACTGCAAGCGAATACTGGCGGACAAAAACATCTACAGCCCGACAATGGCGGCCGAGGCTGAAGCCCAGGTGGCAAAGATCCAGGCCGTTATCGACCAGAACCGCCCGGCCGTTGAGCTGGGCGGCATCAAGCGCGGGGAGAACGGTCATTACACTAGCGTTGCCTCCAGCGACGGTCGCGTCGATGAGGTTTCCGCAATGCCTGGCGATGCCGTCCAACCCATGGGCTCGGTCGTGACATTCCACACGAGCGAGCAAATCTGGGTCCTGGCCCAGGTGGCCGCCGATTTCATCGCCAGATTACGCCCCGGCGACAAGGTGCAGGTGGTCGATGGGCCGAAGGGCGTCGTCGTTTCCATCGGAGGCAGCCTCGACAATATGACACGCTCGGCAATGATGCTGGCTTCCCTGCCAGCCGGCTCCGGTCTGCCGCCGGGCCAGATGGTGACCGTCAGCGTCGTGCGCGCTGCCGTCACCGGAAGCCTCGAAGTTCCTGCCTCCGCGGTCAGTTGGATCAACAAACGCCATGCGGTCTTCGTGCGCCAGCCGGACGGCTTCGGGCTCGCCATTGTAACGGTTCGCGGAAGGTCACCGCAGGGGGCGACGGTAACCGGAGAACTCACCCAAGGTGAGTTGGTCGCCGCCAGCGGCCTGCCGCAGCTAGAATTCATGCTGGAGGGAAACCCGTAATGCTGCGCGGCCTGATCGAGCTCTCCCTGGCGCAGCGGGTCTTCATGCTGCTTGTGTCGCTTTTCATCGCGGGCGCCGGAGCCTATGCGTTCCGCACGATTTTAATCGACGCTTTCCCCAATATCGCCCCCGTCCAGGTCAAGATGATCAGGAAGGCACCGGTTACGACCCCGGAGGAGGTCGAGGCGCGGTTGACGGCAGGCGTCACCAAACTCAGGCCACAGGACTGGAATTCCGGCGACCGGCTTTGGGTGGTCGAGGCCGTGGCCCCGTTCGGGGGTGCCGAAGAGATGGTCAAGGACCTGAAAGCCAACGTGTTTCCCGATAAAGTGCTGCGCTATGTGGCGACCGGCCCGAGCGGTGTTCCCGACATGAGAACGGCGTGAATATGAAGCGATCCACTCTCCTTTGCAGCGCGGCAATCGCCGCCTTGGTGCTGAACGGTCTGGCGGGTTGCGCGTCAAGCAACGCGGCACCCACTGGCCTCACAACGGGTGCCATCCCCACCGGACAGGCGCGCGTCACCGTCGAGCGGCCGATGGCCTATCTTTACTCCGGCGCACCGGCGACCATCACGGCAAACGGCAAGAACGTCGCCAGCCTTTGGGGCGGCGGATCGTCCTCGTTCTTCATTC
>CAYGRH010000179.1:0-6872 GCA_964352165.1 uncultured Hyphomicrobiaceae bacterium
GTTCAAGACTTGGGGACGGCCGCCGCCTTCCTCGCCAAGTACATAAGCCGTCGGCCGTCCCCAAGTCTTGAACGAATGTTCGATCACACTCGCCAGACCTGTCGAAATCGTGCCAAAGAACCCCTTCGTTGCGAGCTGGATTTCCTCGATCGTGTAGCCTTCGGCAGGAGCTAGGATTGCATCGGGTGGCAGCACCGGAACAGGCCGACCGTCCGGCCCGAGCGCAACATTGCCGTCAAACGCGGGGTTCTGGTTCATCGCCAGTTCGCGGCCACCCTCCGAGCCCGGGTCACTCTGCGTCTGCGTCCGCCAAGGTGTGTCTGGTGAAGCCGACGGCTTAGGCCCTGCAGCGGGAGGGGAGGGACGCGTCGCAACTGGTGGTGCAGGAGCTTTGGCGCCAGCGAATGCTCCCGGCTTTGCGGCCGGCACCTCCTTAGGCGGGGCAGCTTCCTTTGCAGCACCGCTCCCCTTGAGCTCGACTGTGGCCGAAGGCTGCTTTGGACCAGAGTCTGGAACGCTGGTAGCGCCAGTAGGGTTCAGCGTTATCAGCGCATCGACATCGCTTGGAAACGAGCCGCGCATTGGTCCGTCAGGCGCGGAACCGCCCTCATCACCAGCGATCCCCGGCTTCAATGCGGCAGCCACTTTGCGGTCAGGCGAGATCTCGGCATCGATCTTCCCGATGGTGTAGGCCGACTTGGCTTTCATGACAGCCAGCAGTTCGATACCGGCGGCTTTCAACTCGGGAAGTTTGGCGCAATCGGGTTTTGCGCCTTCCTCGATCCGGCCCAGGTCGTCCACCTTCTGCAGCAGATCGTTGGCCTTGGCATCGAAGCCAGCGATACGGGCATCTAGCAGAAAGTCCATGCCCTTGCTTTCATAGTCCGCGTCGGTCCAGCCTTTGTGGTTCTTGAGTTGCTTGAGCTTGCTCTGGAGTTCCGGCAGGGCTTGTGCGTTGAACTCACGCATCGACGATCCCGCAGCATCAACTGCGTTGTCGAAATCATCAGCCGTGCATTGGGTCTGTGCCGCGCCAACCCCGCTCGACAAGGCAAGCAGGCCTACTGCCCCGACGCATCCGAGCAAGGAGGACAAGGCGCGCCTATGCCGCGCGGTCTTACAGAACACTCCATACCACCGGATACCCATCGATCCACTCCACTTCATATCTGAAATACCGTCGCCCGACGTATGCGCCGAAAATCGATTGCGGAAACGGTAGCGCGTGACGTCCCCCGATGATCACCGCCGCCTCGCTGGCAATCCAAAGGGGGGCCGATCTTCGAGCGTCGGACGATGCGCGCCAGTCTCACGCACCCGCCGAAGCTCATCGCAATGCCGACAATCGTCCCGCAAGCAACGCTGGTGAAAGCATAAAGTATCCCGGAAAGCGCAATAAGGCGCGAAACGCTGACAGGATGTCGCGCCGGTTCGTGCGTTGTAACACGCCAGTTGGCGGGGCATCCGTCCCGTGTCGACGTGCACGGGAACAAGACGCCCCGAAAACGGCGTGCGCAAAAACGCGTGACAATTCCTTCTGCCGCGCAAGATAGCGTTGAAAAATCAGCTCCAATGAGCCCGTTCGCGATCCGCAGCTGAAGTCATCACCCTGCGTGGCTCACGGACCTATTTGCCGGTAATCGTCCTCACGACGCTTGAGGTCGGCCGCCCGCTGGACAGCGGCCCTCCGAACTCAGCTTGAATAATCGCGTCATACTTCGGCACCGTCATCACCGGGTCTTTCGCCTTCATGTGCACGACACGATAGCCGCCCGCTTTGAGTTCCTCGAGCAGTTGCGGCATGGCCAACGCCGTCGATTTCTGGAAGTCGTGCATCAGGATGATGCCTTTGCCCTTTTCCTTGAGCTTCTTCATGACGGTCTTGATGACCGGCTCGGGCTTGCGGTGTTTGAAATCGAATGAATCAAGATCCATTGAAAACACCGCGATATTGCGGCTGCCCAGATACTCGATCTGTTCCTTCGGGTCTTGCAGGAAGGGAAAGCGGAAGAACGGAGCGGGCGCCGATCCAAGCGCCGCGGCAACCGCACTCACGCCTTTCTCGATCTCTTCTTCAGCAGCCTCGCCCTTCTTCATCTTCTTCTTGTTGAGATTGGCGTGGGACCACGTGTGGGTTCCCACCGTATGGCCCGCGGCTGCAACCTTCTTGAGTATTTCAGGATGATAGAGCGCATGCTTGCCGATGATGAAGAACGTGCCCTTGGTGCAATGCTTGGCCAAGGCATCAAGAACCATTTCGGTGTGCTTGGGCCATGGGCCGTCATCGAAGGTGAGCACCACCTCTCCAGCTTCCAGAAAGTCGTGGATCTTGTATTGCGCCAATCCGAAGCCCGGACCGCCTTGCGTGTCGACTTCAACGGTCCGCGCGACCCCGAGCGCCTCAGGATTGCCGGCGCATTCGGCCGTTGCCGGCACAGCCGCTGCGGTCATCCCAAGTCCCGCCAGCGCAGCAAGTATCAAGCAACCGCCGAACCGCGGTAGCGATGGCTTCCCAACCCTGGCCTGCCTGCGAACTGCCGCTCGAATAAAGCCCGCATAACCTTGCTTCTTCGCTGACATGCCGTTTCTCCTGATCCCGTTGGGCGACACGCGCCCGCAAGCGCGATTGTAATCCGAAGTTTGCGACGGCGAATGGCCGCGAGGCAACCCCCGCGCAGACTTCCATCCACTGGCGAAACATTTTTGGCGCTCCGCCCGGATCAGTTGGCTGCCGCCGATTTGCGCGCAACCCGGGCTTCAAAGCGCACAACGTTGACCACCACACGCTGATGGCGGCCATCCCCGATCAACTCATCTTCGTCATAAGCTCGCAGTTCGAACGACAAAGTCCGACCGTCTACGCCCACGAGTTCCGCCTCGGCCCGTACGCGCATTCCAACGGGTGTTGCAGCAATATGCCGGATATCAAGGTGCGTCCCCAACGTCTGATAGCCCGTTTCGAGCAGTCCCTCAGCGCATTCCAGCGCGGCTGCTTCGAACAGATTGATCAAAACCGGCGTCGCCAGCACGGCAATTTTCCCCGATCCGATCTGCTCAGCAGTGTGTTCGCTTTGGACGACGAGAGAAGCTGAGCCAGAGAGCCCAGCAACGAGCTTGGCGGTATCAAACATTCTGTTGAAACCTTCAGAAGAATTCAGGGCAACGGGTTGTCATCGGGAGACAGGAAGCGGCCGGTAAAGATCGCCCGAGCAATTCAGATAGCTGGCCCGGATCAAATTAGCCATCGGGCCAGGGACGTCAAAGCCGTGCTCAGTCCCGTCAGCAACGCGGATTGTTAAAGTTCCACCCGAGACCATCAGCCCCTGGATGAACTGAGCACCGGTCAGCTGTTCCAAAGCCATCCGCGTCGAAAGCATGCCGTCGCCATCCCCACGGGTAACGGCTGGAAACTGTTCAGCCGAATGAAGCTTTGCCGTCTCCAGTTGGAAATCGATGATCGCTTGCGGGCGGTCGTACCGGTCGCGCCAGAACACGCTCAGGTCAAACGTTGTGCCTTCGCCCTCCCGCAGCGTCACAACGTCAAAGTCCACCTTGGCCGTCGGCGTGAAGTAGACGATCCTGACCCCGCAGCCCTCCAAAGCGCCTTCCTGCATCAGAACGATCGGTTCGACCGCATGCGGGCGCCGGAGGGGCTCGTTACTCAGCGCGGCATGCGGCAGGAGCAGCGTCAGCAACGCGCCAACTGCCCAATAAGCACCAGAACGATGCAGTAAGCCCAAACCCCTAAAATAGCAGAAGATCCAATCGTTCATTATTCGCACCCAAAGTCTCGCGCATTCCAGCGTGGCAGCCCTCTGTTCGTCCAAAGCCGTGTTCGAGTTGCCAGCTCCATGGCGCAATGCCTGAACCCGCATGACCCAGGCGGACGCCCAAACGACCGTCCGTTTCGCCGCAATCTGCATCGTTGGCGTGCATTTTGCAGCCCAGGACGCAAAAGCGTTGAACGTAAGCTGCGCCTAGCCTCGCTGTCTCATCCTGACACGCCAACGGCAGAGCTTCGTTCGCACGCGCAAGGCTTGCGATCATTGCATGCGGTTAGGCTATGAACGAAACGACGACAAATAAAGCGCACACGCAGACCAGTACAATCTCGCACATCGATACGAGTTCCTGGCTGAGTTGGTCTTGTTATCTGGCAACGTTTTCTGTTGCCGGCGCGCTCAACCCAACCGCAGCCGGTCAATTGTCCGAAAATTTGCTGGCGACTGGCGTCATCGTCGGATCGGTATGGCTGTTCCTGGCCTGTGTCGTAATGATCCAGAACCATATGCGGTTGTCCGTCCTGGCCCATACGTTTGGTGAGCCAAAGCAACTGGTGACGAGCGGACCTTTCCGGTATTCGCGCAATCCAATCTACGTAGCGTTTCTTGCGCCGCTGGCTGCACTGGGCGTGATATCAGCACCTGCTGCATTGATTGGCATTGCAACCTACATAACGATCATGACGCTCACGGTCGTGCGCCGGGAGGAGTGCCTCCTGGAAAACGAATTCGGTGCGGACTACAATGAGTATCGCGCAGATGTGCCCCGTTGGCTCCCGCTGTTGCCCAGCCCCGCAAAGCGTGCCCTGAGACTACGCGTACGCGCGTCAGCGCTGGGCGCGCCGCTTTTTGGCGGAGCCCGCATTTTTACGCGCCCGTAGCTTCGATTTCTCCATCGCCAGCCAGCGCCGGCAACTGGGCCGCGACAGGTTGCAGCGAACCCGGATCTGCGGCCCCTTCGGCTTGACCTTGACGCCGTTGACAGCGAGCCGTTTGGACGGATCGATGGAAATTTCACGCGCCGAACGCTGCGCCAGGCCCTCAGCCGTCAACCGCGCCATGAACGGATTGGCGCGGATGACACGTGGACCCAATAGCGACACGAGCGGTGTGTCCGGCTTGGCCTGGAGAACCTTTGTCGCGCCTCCTGCACCCAGCAGAAACGCCAGCCGCAGATTGCCATACGTCGTCGCAAGACCTTCGCTTGCCAGATGGGCCGCATTCTCGCGCGTATAAGCGGCGGCAGCCTTTCGCGACAAGTCCCGGTCCGTCCTCAGGGCGAGCACCTTTTGCACATCGAGCCCCGCCACATCGTCAGCCAGATAATTGCGAGTCACGCTTAGCCAGGTCGATGATATGAACTGGTAGGGTCCAAGAGCCGTCGAGCGCGGGTTCTTCGCAGTCAGCCGTCCCCCGGACTCAGCCATCATCAGACGGTCGAGATACGTTTCAAAGTCCCTGGTGTCGCCGGTCAGTTCAGCCGTCTTGTTGCCGATATCCTCATCGGCTTTCACCTTTTCAGGAACATCGCCAGGCTTCCGTTCGGGCAGGGAGGTTTTCGCCGGTGCCGTCTGCGAAATGCCCTGAGGAGGCGCAGAAGACCCATTGTCCCGCTCTGCCATTACCGGGGCAGCACCCAGCAGAGCAACCAGGCAGACCGATCCGGCAATCGCTGCGCGCCCAGCATTTTGGCGGTTCGCAGTCAGCCTTAGAAATGAATTGGTCTGCATCTGACACCGCCCGAGCTACTGCCGCTTTGCCGATCAGGCGAACCGCCCAATAAGGCCCCACTCATCACCACGCCATATCGACGCAGGCAGGCCCCATCACCGAAACTAAGCCACGAAACCTCGTTATTGCGACATATCCGTTCAAGAAGGGTTGATCGGGGGGCTGGAAATCCCGTCCCGACCACCCAGATACCTCCCAGTCCTGCGTGAGAACTCCCGGAACCAGCGCTTTGGCGATCCCGGTGCAACAGCAACCACAATGATGGGTTTTAAATCGACATGATGACGATCCTGATGGTTCCGACTGGAATTCTTATCGTAATTGCCGGTTTGATCGTAACGCCGTTGCCAATCCCGTTCGGCATCCCGATGATCATCGTGGGATCGACGATCCTGATTGCTCATTCTCCTTTTGCCGCCCGCATGTTTGCCAGCCTGCGTCGCCGCTGGCTGCGGTTTGACGGCTGGATACGCTTCCTGGAAGACCGCGCCCCGGCGATCATGGCCGACACGCTGCGCCGCACGCGGCCTGAGGGCATCTGACCCAACGGCTGACCGCGCCGGACAACCTGCTCCCGCGCTTGTTGTTTCCAACTTAGTTCGTATGACTTCGCGCATGTTCCCCCTGGAACAGCGGAAATTCCTTCGCACGCCTAGTATTCTCTCATGAACGAACGAGAGGGGCCGCCGCGCAGCAGTGCAGGCCCGGCCAGGCAAATAAGACGCGAAGGACGAATGCAATGAGAGTAACGATTTTCCACGCCACCCTGCTTGCAGCAGCTAGCGCGGCCGTAGCAGCCGTGGCGATCTTTTCGGCGACCGATGCCCACGCCGGCCGCGCGTCAGAAATCTACCAGCAGACGTACGAATTCGATCAGCCCATGCACGGCTATGAGGGCCGTGCGGCAGTCGGCAACAAGTACTGTTCGTACAAGCGCCTCCCCATCCGCAAATGTTGGACCACTTCTAGCGGCGGCGAAAAGTGCAAGATCGTCAAATGGCAGCTTGAGCAGACCTGTTACTGAGCTTGGCCAACGGAAAATTCGCCGAGCGACGGAACTTATTCTCACAGCCGAATGTTTGCTTCGCGTACGCCTGATTTTGAACCGGCGCGAGAAACCGAAAGGCACGCGCCACGACAAATGCCAGTGCGCTGCCCGAACACGATCCCGAAGGACCTGTGCACCCCCGCCAACGTCCTTCGGTGCCTACTGCACGGGATTGCCCTCCCCCCGGCGTCCCGTGCAGCGTTTCCTCCCTGGAACCCAAACTTCACCCGGTGCTTCGGCACCGGGTTTTTTCTTGGCCCCACACGCGCCTGCGCAGTGTGGGCGAGAGAAAAGCCCCACACGCGCCTGCG
>CAYGRH010000180.1:0-6848 GCA_964352165.1 uncultured Hyphomicrobiaceae bacterium
CACTGCACGACCCCCGAAACTCCAACGGGCCGCTCCAATCCGGAGCTGGCCCGTTTTTTTTGCTGGCGCACCGGCGTGGAGCGATCGGAAAGCATTGATTTACCTTAAATATCGTCTTGCAACGACATGGTGGCTTAATCGTTGCCGCCGTAAGGACAATTTTACCAGAGCCCCGCACTTTGGAGAGGATTTCATCCGGGGACTGATTGAATGCCAATGCTGAGGCCAGGATTGTGGAACGACTTCCGCAAAGACGAGAAGGGCGCCATCGCCATTGTGTTCGGCTTGAGCGCCATGGTGCTTATGCTGATCACGGGCCTTGCCTACGATGCTTCCAGAGCATTCAGCATTTCCAGCAAGGTACAGAAGGCGCTCGATGCGTCCGCACTGGCCGCTGCCCGGATGCTCGACAGTGACGGCATGTCAGATAGCGACATAGCGGATCGGGCGACCGCCTTTTTTGCCAGCTACGCAGCTTCCTTAAACATGTCGGACACCGCAGTCTCGGACTTCAAGGCGGACGTGAAACGTAACGACTGGAAAGTTGAGACGGAGGCCACCGTCACGGTCGACAGCCTGTTCGGTAAGCTTGCCAATATCAGTCCAACAATCTCATTCAAGCCGGCGGCGTCTGTCGTCTACCGCGCGAAAAAAATCGAGGTCGTGCTGGCGCTCGACATCACTGGGTCGATGGACGTTCCGGGTAAGCTCGATTCACTCAAGCAAGCTGCCAAGGATTTCGTCGATGCCCTTTATGCCGGCGGACCAGGCAACGATGCCATCCGCGTCGGCCTCGTCCCGTGGGCCTCGTCGGTCAACGGCGGGACTTTTGCGGGAGGATTATCGGGCGGGGCCACGGCAGACGGATGCGTTGTCGAACGCGCGGGTGGCAACGCCTACACAAATGCGTCAACTTCAATGGGCGGGTATATGGGCGTCAGCAATTCGACGCTGGAATACTCCTACTCCTGCCCCACCGACGAGATCATTGCTCCTCGCGATCTGAAAAACTCTACGAACCGGGATAGCTTCAAGACCAGCATCGATAACTTGACTGCTTGGGGTGGAACGGCCGGTCATATCGGTGCGGCCGTAGGTTGGTACATGCTGTCTCCGGAGTGGAGCGGTTTCTGGCCGAAGTCTCCACGCAACTACGATTCTGAGCGGGTCATCAAAGCCATCGTGTTGATGACTGACGGGGACATGAACACGTCATACGCCAACGGTGGGGAGGCCTACTCCGCTTCGCCGGCTGACCGAGTTAATCCGGCGCTTCCCGGGACGTCGGGGTATCAACTGCTTGAGTTGTGCAGGAACATGACGACGAATGCTGCTCCGGGGGAGAAAATCCAAATCTATTCCGTGGCTTTTCAGGCTCCACCTGCGGCCGAGACCCTTTTGCAGACCTGTGCCGGGGCATCGAATTCCTACATTGCCGTCAATTCGAGCGAGCTTATCGCATCGTTCAAATCGATCGTGGAAGTGCTGACAAGCCTGCGCGTTTCGGGCTGATCGATTTCAACTGAACCGAAAAAAGGGCGCTGCGGTTTGCAGCACCCTTTTTTGGTTATCGTAGCCGATTGCGGCTGCTCCGCGGAAAGGTACGCGGCACCCGCCGCAGTCCCGTCCGTCGGAAATCAGGCCTTCTTGTTCTGCCGGTTGTCGATCAGGTCATCGACCACGGCTGGATCGGCCAGCGTCGAGGTGTCTCCCAGGTTCGAGAAATCGTCCTCGGCGATCTTGCGGAGAATGCGCCGCATGATCTTGCCAGAGCGCGTCTTGGGAAGGCCCGGTGCGAACTGGATGAGGTCGGGCGAAGCGATCGGACCGATCTCGGTGCGAACATGCTTCACCAGCTCCTTCTTGAGGTCGTCGCTTGACTCTTCGCCAACGTTCAACGTGACGTAGCAGTAAATGCCCTGCCCCTTGATGTCGTGCGGGTAGCCGACGACGGCTGCCTCGGACACCTTGGGATGGGCCACGAGAGCGCTTTCGACTTCGGCGGTACCCATGCGGTGACCGGAGACGTTGATGACGTCATCAACGCGGCCGGTGATCCACCAATAGCCATCCTCATCGCGACGCGCACCGTCTCCGGTGAAATAGTTGCCGGGATAGGTCGAGAAGTACGTTTGAACGAACCGCTCGTGGTCCTGATAAACCGTGCGCATCTGGCCGGGCCAGCTATCGGTCAGGATCAGGTTGCCGTTGGTGGCTCCTTCAAGCAAGGTACCCTTGTCGTCAACCAACTGAGGCTGTACGCCAAAGAACGGGCGAGTTGCAGAACCAGGCTTCAGCGTAGTTGCACCTGGCAGAGGCGTAATCAGGATGCCGCCGGTTTCAGTCTGCCACCAGGTATCGACGATGGGGCACTTGCTGTTGCCGACCACGCGATAATACCAGTCCCATGCTTCCGGGTTAATCGGCTCACCGACCGAACCAAGTAGTCTTAGCGACGAGCGGTCCGTGCGATTGACGAAGTCGTCGCCCGCACCCATCAGGGCTCGGATCGCTGTGGGGGCCGTATAGAACGTGTTGACTTCCCACTTGTCGACGACGTGCCAGAAGCGCGATGCGGTCGGATAGTTGGGGACGCCTTCGAACATCAAGGTGGTCGCGCCGTTGGCGAGCGGCCCGTAGATGATGTAGCTGTGACCTGTTACCCAGCCGACGTCGGCGGTGCACCAATAGATGTCGCCATCCTGGTAGTCGAAGATGTACTGGTGCGTCATGGAGGCAAACACCATGTAACCGCCAGTGGTGTGGACGACGCCTTTCGGCTTACCGGTCGAGCCCGACGTGTAAAGGATGAACAACGGGTCTTCGGCATTCATTTCTTCAGGCGGGCAGTCGGACGATACCTTTACGAGTTCTTCGTGCAGCCACATATCGCGACCCGGAGTCATCGCAACGTCGCCGCCGGTGTGGCGGACAACGAGCACCTTGACGTCTTCGAGATCACCGTGTGTCAGGGCATCGTCGGTATTCTTCTTGAGAGGTACTTTCTTGCCGCCGCGCAGACCTTCGTCGGATGTGATGATTAACTTGGAATCAGCACCCTCGACGCGATTGAACAGGCTGTCAGGAGAAAAGCCGGCGAACACGATGGAGTGGACTGCGCCGACGCGGGCACAAGCCAGCATAGCGTATGCGGCTTCGGGGATCATCGGCAAGTAGAGCGTTACCCGGTCGCCCTTCTTGACGCCGTTTGCCTTAAGTACGTTTGCGAATTTGCAGACCCGCTCGTGAAGCTGACGAAAGGTGATCTTTTCATCGCGCGTCGGGTCGTCGCCTTCCCAGATAATCGCGGTCTGATCGCCGCGCTTTTCCAGGTGACGGTCAACGCAGTTGTAACAAGCATTCAACGTACCGTCTTCATACCAGCGGATCGAAACGTTATGCGGGTCGAAGGACGTGTTCTTGACCTTCGTGTACGGCTTCATCCAATCGATGCGCTTTCCGGCCTCGCCCCAGAACGCTGCCGGATCCTCGACAGACTGCTTGTACATTTCCTGATATTTCGCGTCGTCGATCCACGCCCGCGACGCCCACTCGGCGGAAACGGGGTACGTCTTGTCCGACATGCGGCATCCTCCCTTAGTCGTTGAAATTTTGCGCATTATGCTGACCGGCACAAAAGCTCACAACCCGGTCCATCGTAGTAGGAAAACCGGGCGTTATGGAACTTTCGAGCCAATCCGGCAGTTGTCAGCGAATGCTTCACCGGGCGCACTATAACACTCTAAGGAACGCCTCGTGAGCAGGATGACACAGGTCAAACATGCGACGAAAGACTAGACGTTGGGAACTCGCAGCGGGAACGGAAAAAATCGCGGCCGATGCGGGCAGCGGCCGTCACACGCCCATCCAGCCGATGATAGCCCCTTGTACCACGAGCACGCCGAGCCAATGCCCGCCGTCGATCGCAGCAAGCTTCCAGTTGCCGTCCTGAAAGGCGTGGTTGGTTAAAAGCGTGGTGAGGACGAAACCCGTCCAGACGAACGCGGCAGAGATTATTCCGTTCAACATTGTGACCTGACCTTCGCCCAAATGACCGATGAGACCGGCCAGGACAAATGCCATGACGAGCTGAGATCCGGCTGCAATCAGCATCGCTGGAGAAGCGTTCGACAACTCTTCTGGCGATTTACCGACAGCCTTCATCCAGGGCTTTGACAGTGCGCCGTACCACAGTGCCCCAAACATGAAACTGACGATGGCCGCGGCGATTATCGCCACGTAATTCATTCCCGCGAAATCCATAGGCGACCTCCCAATGCTCCTTTATGGCCCACCTTAGAGCAGGTTCGACCTCGATGGAATTGATTGCGGCTTTGGTGGCCTGCCCTAAGCTTTTGTTTCGGAGACTGATTCACGCCTTCGATGGAAGCAAAGCTGCCTCCATCTCAGACGATCAGGCTCAGGTTTCATTCAGAGGTGAAAGCGACCAGATAGCAGCCCGCTTGAGTTCGGTGTCTTCGAGTTCCCGCGACACGGGCACATCGTACTCAGCAATTTTTTCAAACGCATCGGCTGGAAAATAGGTGCGTCTGGGATCGCCGACGATGACGTTTGCACCTGCACCGACATGACGCCGGGCAAAGGCCAGGACACGTTCGGCCATCTCGCGTTCGTAGAATACATCTGCAACGAGAACGACATCGAAATCGCCAAGCTGGCTCAGTTCCGGATTGAGCAGATCGACCTTCGTTACGCCTATCGAAACCGAGTTGAGCGTTGCATTGAGTTCGGCTGCGAGGCCCGCCATGGGATCGATGTCGGCGGCAAGCGCGCAGGCAGCACCTGCCTTCATTGCAGCGATTGCACCGAGGCCACTGCCGCTGCCCAAATCGAGGACGCGAAGGCCGGACACGGTTTGTGGATGATCGAGGATGTAACGCGCGATAGCCTGTCCGCCCGCCCATGCGAATGCCCAGAACGGCGGTGGCACGTTGGAACGGCCAAGCTCAATTTCGGTCCGCTGCCATATCGGCAAGGACTCTTCAGCCAGATGCAGCGTTATTTCGGGCACCAATGGCGGGGCCGTCTGCCGGGTGTTTGAGGTGATGAAGTCCGTGGCACGCTCCTTTGAGGGATTGGCTGGAGCGTGAGGTCCACGCCCGGCACGAACGTCACTGCGCACGGTTCTATGGAGCCGGCAAATCATTTCATTGAGATGGGCACCGATGTAGCTGGAGTGCCGCTGAGATAAAGGACGCCTATTTCTTGGCACTGCCTTTGATCTTGGAGGGATCGACGCCGGCCATGCGGCAGACCTCCTTCCATTCGGCAGGCGTGACCGGCTGGACGGACAACCGCATCGAGGTGACAAGCGCCATATCGGAAAGTTTCGGGTTGGCCTTTACGGCGGCAAGCGAAACCGGCGTTGAGACTTCGGCGACCGCGCGGACGTCGACGCACTCCCAGCGTTCATCGTCTGTCGTTGTATCGGGGTGGGCCAGCGCGCAAACCTCGCAGATCCCGACGACCTCCTTGCCTTCGTTCGAGTGATAGAAGAAGCCGAGATCGCCGAGCTGCATGGCGCGCATGTTGTTGCGCGCCAGATAGTTGCGCACGCCGTCCCATTGTTCGCCCGCCTTGCCTTTGGCCTTCAACATCTCCCAAGAGAAAACATCGGGTTCGGACTTGAAGAGCCAGTAGGCCGGGCCAGAGGTGCGGACTGGAGGAACGCCGACCTTTTTCGCCGTGGGGGCAGATGATTTCTTGCTGGCGGCCGTTTTTGCTGGTTTTTCCGCCGGCTTTTTGGGCGCATTCTTCACCGCCGATTTCGCCGGCTTTTTTTCGGCTGACGGCTTTGCAGCCTTACCTTTCGCCGCCATTGGCAGCCCCCCTCGCTTCAAATCAGTTCGCGTTTCAAGCTTCGGCGCGCATCGGGCGCGACAGCAATCCTGAGATTGCCTGCTCGACGGTTGCGTGGCCCAGCAGGATGTTTTGAACGGCCGCGGCTATCGGCATCTCCGCATTCAATTTGCGCGCGATCTCGTTGACGGCGTGAGCGGTATAGACGCCTTCGGTCACCGCGTGACGTTTTCCAAGGATATCTTCCAGCGATTGTCCCTGCCCCAGCGCGCGCCCCAGGCTCATGTTGCGCGACTGAGGACTGCCGCAGGTGAGGACGAGATCGCCCAGGCCGGACAGCCCCATCAGCGTTTCAGGCCGCGCACCCATCGCCTCGCCGAGGCGGCGCAGTTCCGTGAAGCCGCGCGTGACCAGAGCGGCGTGGGCGCTGGCACCCAGCCCCCGGCCGTCGACAATCCCGGCTGCAATTGCGAGCACGTTCTTGACTGCGCCGCCGAGCTGGACGCCTGTCACGTCGGATGACCAATAAAGGCGGAATTGCCGGTAGCCCAAGCCTTCTGCCAGGGACTGCCCGGCGGTTTCGTCGGCGCAGGCCAGCGTCAGCGCCGCCGGCAGCCCTCGCGCGACATCTGCTGCGAAACTCGGTCCCGATAAGACTGCCAGAGTTGCCTGCGGGAGAGCTTCGGCCAGCACGTCGCCCATCAATTTTCCTGACGCCTGCTCGATGCCTTTTGCGCAAACGACGACGGGGGCACCGCCCGGCAAATGCGTTCCTAGCTCGGTTGCAATGGCTCGCAGATGCTGGGCCGGGGGAACGAGCAGGACGACGTCGGTTGAGGCAATATCCGACAACCGGGCGGTGGCATGGACCTTCTTGTCGATATCCACGCCCGGGAGATACGTGCGGTTGATGTGGTTTTCGTTGATCTCTCTTATGGTGTCTGTCTCGTAGGCCCAAAGCGAGACCTCACGGCCGGACAGCGCCATTGTTTGCGCAAGCGCTGTTCCCCATGCACCGCCGCCAACTA
>CAYGRH010000181.1:0-6812 GCA_964352165.1 uncultured Hyphomicrobiaceae bacterium
CGCTCTTTTGGGATACGATGAGTTCGCCATGTTTAGCAAGGTAGACGTCGGGGTGGTGAGGCGATAGCTGGCGGCATGCCGGCTGCAATCCGAAAGCCCGAATTTGCGCGTATGAACGAGAGCAAACTGGCATTCGGACGGGTGCGATCCTAAATTAGAGGCATCAGACCGGGTGCGCCGGAGATGCTCGTGGCGCCCGCATCAACCGAATACGCCGAATGAGGACACATGATGCTCAATATGGATAGCCTCGAAGGGCGGGTCGTTTCAGCCGCGCTGCGGCTTGCGGCCGAAAAGCCCTGGAGCGACGTCAGCCTGCGCGAGATTGCGGAAGCTGCGGGCACGGATCTGGCGGGATTGCGCAAAGCGTTTGACGGGAAAGCTGCCATTGTCGCGGCATTTGTCAGGTCGGTCGACGACGACGTTCTTGCCAACGCCCCCAAACCCGATCCGGCCCAGTCTCCGCGCGATGCGCTGTTCGAAGTAATCATGGCTCGGTTCGATGCCTTGCAGCCTCATAAGGCTGCCCTGCGCTCGCTGACCAAAGACAGCATGCTCGATCCTGCGTTGATCCGAACGGGACTAAAATCGCAGGCTTGGATGCTGCAGGCGGCCGGTATCGATGCTGACGGTCTCGACGGCGGGGTGCGCGTTGCGGGACTTGCCGGGGTTTATGCCTCGGTGTTTCAGACGTGGCTTGATGACGATGATCCGGGCATGGCGCGCACCATGGCTGTGCTCGACCGCCGCCTGCGCCGCGCCGAGCGGACCATGTCGACGCTCAACTCCGTTTCGACAGGCGCGCGGGGTCTCCTCAACATGCTGCGGCCGGGTTCGCGCAGCGGCGGTGGCTCTCGCGGCGATGATACGTTCAACGACAACGGTCCGGCCTCCGGCCCGTCGCAGGCGGGCACGACGTTTTAGTTTTGCCCACACTCGGCAAGCCGGTGTGGGGCTAGCTACCTTCTGAGAGCACCGCCTCGGCCCGCAGGGCCGGTGGAACAAGGCGAACCGGGCGAAGGCCGCCCTAGCGGAGGCCCGAGCGCAGCGAGGAGCAGCCGTGAGCAAAATCAAGCTGTCACGCGCGCTGAACGGCATTCCCGCAGCGGTTTAGCTGGCGGGAAGCCTAGCAACTTCTACGGACTGGCGTGGATGGCCGTCTGCGCGGCCATGACGGTGTTGGCGGGGTTCTACTTTCCCGCGAGTTCACGGCCGCGTTTTTGGGCGGCTAGGATGGCGCGGGTCATGAGGTCGCCCAGCCCGTCACCGTCGCGCATCAGGACGTCGAGGGCGGCGGCCGTCGTGCCCCCGGGTGAGGTCACGTTCTGGCGGAGTGTCGCTGCGGCTTCGGGGCTGGCCTCCATGAGCGCACCCGATCCGGAGACGGTGGCGCGGGCGAGCTTCATCGCGAGCGTTTCATCGAGACCGGCTGCAACGCCCGCCTTGGCCATGGCCTCCACGAGATGGAAGACGTAGGCAGGGCCGGAACCGGACACCGCTGTCACCGCATCCATGAGGTCTTCGTCCTCGATCCAGTCAACTTCACCGACCGTTGCGAGAAGGGCCGCACACGCTGCGCGTTGAGCAAGGCTGACGGACGCATTGGCGCAGCAGATCGTGATGCCCTTGCCGATGGCAGCCGGCGTGTTGGGCATGGCGCGCACGATGGCCGTACCGTCCGGCAGCAGCGCTTCGTAAAACGCGATGGGCTTACCGGCAGCTATCGAGACGATGAGGGTTTGCGGTGCGACGAGAGGGGCGATTGCAGGCAGAACGTCGCCCATCGCCTGCGGTTTGACGGCCAGTATCAAAATGGACGTCGGGGGATCGCTGGGGGCAAGCCGGGCTTCGGCTTTCAGGCCGTGCCGGGAGAGGAGCGCGCTCACGTCTGCGTTGGGGGACGGCTCTTGCACGCGCACCAGAGCGGGCGGCAGGCCGCGCTCAAGAGCACCGGCAAGGATGGCGCTTCCCATCTTGCCGGCGCCTATCCAGCACACGGGCCCGCCAAGAGGGGATGCCGTCAGGTCTGGCTTGTCGTGAGAGGTTTCGGCCACCGCCTGATCCTGAAGTTGGGCGCGGCCAATCTCTGGGGCTTATGCGTGCCCTAGGCGTGACCGTCTGTTTCAAACATCGTCGAGACAAGTGCCTCGCGGCTGTCCTTACCGGCCCAGACCACAAACTGGAAGGCCTGATAGTAGCGTTCGCAAGATTCAAGCGCTGCACGCAGCATGGCTTCGCACTGCTGGGTGGTGGCGATCGTACCGTTCAAGAGCAGCGCATGGCGGAACATGACGAGGCCCTCGTTGGTCCAAAGATCGAAGTGTCCGAGCCAGAGTTGCTCGTTGATCTGGGCCACCAGCTTATACATTTCATTCAGCCGGTTGGGCGGGACTTTGAAATCGAACGCGCAGGCAACGTGCAATGCTTCGAGGTCATCGCGCCAATTCAATGAAATATGGTAATCCGTCCAGCTACCGGCGACGATCAATGTCAGTTCATCGTCACCGCTGCGATCGCAGGTCCAATCGTTCCGCGCGGCCAGTTGTTCGATCAGGTCGATCGGATTGGTCACACGGTCATATCCAGCCAGCTCAGCAGTCGCCATTATCATTCCTCAGGTTACCGGCATTAAGTGCCGGACTGATGTCGTGCCGCAATAATGTCCCTCGTTGCCGTTTGCCTTAGGCATGCAGGCGCGAGGGTATTGGTCCGCAGCTTTGTCCGCAAAGCGATGCCCGCAGCAGGCGGGCAATCTCGGCAAGGCGGGCCGCGCGAAGTTGACGAAATCACATACGACCACGTCGCGACGGGCAGACGAAAGCACTCGCCGCGCCCGAGTCGCAACCGGACGAGGGGAAGTGTCCACTGGCAAAGTGGCAGGCCGCGGGCATTTCTTACGTATGGGGATAGTCTGGGGGTAATTCCGTGGAAAACCTACGGAAAACCGTGCTGCGAGGCCTTCTCGCACTCGACGTCTTCGACGCGAGCAGGCCGAGGCGATTCATTGATTGAAAACGCTGGCGGAATTTTCTTCGCGGCGAAGAGCTCCCGTCGCAATTGTTCTGAGAAGCTTGAAAACGCGGTCTCTTGGCCGCGTGTTCGCGATCAAGCTCCGGACGGGCTCCGGTTCGCGATCAAACGAGCTTTGCCTCGAGCGCAGCTATGCGGGCTTCCAACTTTTCGTTTTCTTCGCGCGCCTTGACAGCCATCAGGCGGACGGCCTCGAACTCCTCGCGCGGGACGACGTCCATCTCGCGGATTATGCGTTCGCCCTGAGAGCGCATCATATTGTGCACTTCCGATTGGACGCCTTGGGCGGCACCGGCTGCATCCGTCATCATCTTGGCCAGTTCATCGAAAAGACGGTTGGATGTCTGCGTCATGGAATTGTGATCCTATTAATCGATAAAACCGCGACCGCCCGCACGCCTTGTTGCGCGAGATTGCTGGCGGGGCTGCACCTCGTTTGGACGCGACTATGGTCGCTTGCAGCGGGTGTTTCAAGCCAGGCGATTGCATGGGAAACTGACGGCCGGCTTGACTTGTCCGGCCGGGCTGTCGAAGACGTCGGGGCACAGTCGCATTTAACCATAACGTCTGATGCAATCTCGTGAGCAAGCCGCCAGGATGAACCCGCCGTGATCCCATTTCTCGAAATACCATTTCCGCAGATCGATCCGGTGGCGCTCGAAATCGGGCCGATCTCCATCAAATGGTACGGGCTGTCCTATCTGGCGGGCCTCGCGCTCGGCTGGCTATATATCCGTCACTTGATCGGGCAGGTGCGGCTGTGGCCCGCGGGCGTTGCGCCGTTCGATCCGATCAAGGTCGATGATCTGCTGATCTATATGACGATCGGCGTGATTGTCGGCGGGCGGCTCGGGTTCATTTTGTTTTATGAGCCTTCAGCCTATCTTGCTAACCCCATCGAAATCATTCAGGTCTGGAAAGGCGGGATGGCGTTTCATGGCGCGCTGCTGGGATGCGGCCTTGCCATCTGGGCGTTTGCAGCACGCAACGGGATCAACGTGTGGTCGGCGATGGACCTCACGGCGGCTGCGGTCCCTATCGGATTGTTCTTCGGGCGCATGGCCAATTTCATCAACGGCGAACTGTGGGGCCGACCGACTGACATGCCCTGGGGCATGGTGTTTCCGGAAGCGGCCCGCTACAGCGAATATCTCGGCCAGCCCGAACCGACACCGCGCCACCCCAGCCAGCTTTATGAAGCCGCCCTGGAGGGGCTTGCCCTGTTCATCGTGCTGCGGCTGCTGACGCATTCAATCGGCGGATTGAAGCGGCCTGGGTTGGTAGTCGGCACCTTTCTTGTCGGTTACGGGCTGGCGCGGTCGTTCTGCGAACTGTTCCGGCAGTATGATCCCGGCCATGTGTTCTCGGCCTACGGACTGACGCCCGGCATCGCTTATTCGATCCCGATGGTGATCCTGGGCGCTTGGTTCATTCACATGGCGCGGCAGAGGACGCCGGTTGCGGCATGAGTGGCGGGGATGCGCCCTACGATCCTGACCTGCGCCGCGATACGCCGCTGGCGCTGAAGCTCAAGGATCTGATTGCGCGCGATGGACCGATCAGCGTGCAGGACTACATGGAGGCGTGCCTTTTCGATGAGGACTTCGGCTACTACCGGACGCATCCGGCCATCGGCAAAGCCGGTGACTTCATAACAGCGCCAGAGATCAGCCAGGTGTTCGGCGAAATCCTCGGGCTTTGGGCCTGCGTCGTGTGGCAATCGATGGGTTCGCCTGACCGCTTCAATCTGGTGGAACTCGGGCCCGGTCGCGGCACCTTGATGCGGGATGGTCTGCGGGCTGCGCGGATCGTGCCGGGGTTTGTCGATGCAGCCGACGTTCACCTTGTGGAATGCAATCCGGTTCTGATCGAAGAGCAAAGGCGGACGCTGGCGGACACGGAGGCAAAGCTCTCCTGGCATGGCGATCTCAAAGGCCTGCCGGGCGGACCGACGATCCTCATCGGCAACGAGTTCCTGGACACCATACCTGCCTTCCAGTCGGTCGTGTGCGAGGACGGCGTGCGCGAACGCAGGGTTGGATTCGACGAGAAAGGTGCGCTCCAGTTCGTCCTTGGCAGAAGGTATGAGCCGCATCCAAGCGCCGAACAGAAGCCCCGCGCCTTGGAACGCATGGCGGATGCGGCCCAGGGCAGCATCGATGAGACACAGGTCATTGTTGAGCTGGGGTGGGACCTGGGTGGTTTGGCCGAAACGGGCCCACTTGCAGCGCTGTTCATCGACTACGGTCACGAGGAACTGGCTTTCGGCGATACGATGCAAGCCGTTCGCAACCATGCCTATGAGCATCCGCTGACATCGCCGGGGGAAGCCGACCTTACAGTGCAGGTTGATTTCCATTCGTTTCGGTTGCAGATCTCGGGTTCGTCGAAAATCACTCGAAACGGTGAACGGCGTACTGGGCGCCAACTGGCGCTTGACGGCCCGGTGCCGCAGGCGGAGTTCCTCGGTCAGCTCGGCATTATCCAGCGCGCGTCGAAACTCATGTCGGCCAATCCGGCAAGGGCGGGCGAAATCGAGGCGGGCGTTCTCCGGTTGATGGCACCCAACGGCATGGGAACGCGCTTCAAGGCCGTCGGGGTTCGCACGAGGGACCTGCCGGAATTGCCGGGTTTTGCGAAACCGCCGGGGGCGGATCGACGTTCATCTTAGGAAAGCTGCGGGCCCGTATCCGCAGCGACCATGCGTCATTGAAGGAAGGACTACCCCCATGCTCCGTCCCTATGAAGCCGACTGCCTGACGGGCGTTGCGGGCATCCGCCACGGGTTCTTCACGCGGGCGGGCGGCGTCTCCGAGGGCATATATGCCGGGCTCAACTGCGGGCTTGGCTCGGATGACAAGCGCGGCGACGTCCTTGAAAACCGCGCGCGCGTTGCTAGGCATCTGGGTTCTGAGCGCGACGCGGTTGTCACCGTCCACCAGGTCCACAGCGCGACCACCGTGTTCACGCGCGATCTCCTGCCAGGCGCTGCCCTTCCCAAGGCCGATGCCATCGTTACGACGACGCCGGGTCTCGTCATCGGGGCGCTGGCGGCCGACTGCGCACCGGTTCTGTTTGCCGATCCGATTGCCAAGGTCGTTGCCTGCGCGCATGCCGGGTGGCGCGGGGCGGTCGGCGGCATCGTGGAGGCGACCATCTCCGAAATGATCGCGGCAGGGGCACGGCGTGAGCGCATCGTTGCGGCTGTAGGCCCCTGCATCAGCCAGTCCAACTACGAGGTCGGGCCGGAGTTCGAAGCCGAACTCATGCGGCTAGATACGGCCAACGCGCGGTTCTTTTGCGTGCCTGAGGGCGCTGAGAAGGCTCATTTCGACTTGCAAGGCTATGTGAGCGGGCGTCTCGGCTCCGCCGGGCTCGCAAATCACGGTCAGATTAGGGCGTGCACGTATGAAAGCGAATCGGAATTGTTCAGCTTCAGGCGCTCCACTCACCGCTCGGAGCCAGATTACGGCCGTCAAATCTCTGCCATTGTCGTGGCATAATCGCTTAATCCACAGAAGGTTGGCCGATTTGGCGCGTGAACGGCGTGCTGAGCGACATGGATGGCGCATTGGCTCTGGACGCTGTCGGGGGGTCTGGGTTAGATGGTGATCAAAGAGTACCGGGCAGTAAGACACCATCAGGCCGCAAGGTTAGTACGCCGGCCGCCGGACGATCAGCGGGTCAAAACAGGGGGACGTCATCGTGACGACCATTGATTCTGCTGCGGTTAGGCGCGCGAAAACTTCACTGACGCTCGCAACATTCGCAGCTTTTGTTGG
>CAYGRH010000182.1:0-6739 GCA_964352165.1 uncultured Hyphomicrobiaceae bacterium
GTGCGCATGGCGGGGGCTCTCTCTGGTTCGGTTTTATCGAGAGATACGCGAGACTTAACTAGCTCTCTGAAACTTGGTGTCCAGGCTGTTCTGTGCTTGGAACGTAAGAAGAACATGCCACGACTCGTTTGATGAGTCCAGCATCAGTTCAGTTTTTGTTCTCATCGTGATCGGATTGCGGAATCGGCGAGGCGCGCGCGGCGAAACGAAGGCGGCGCGGGCAGGCGTGGGAGGCTGCGTGTCGGAATTATTCGTCGGTGAAAAGCGCGAGCTGGTCGGGGCTTTGTTCAAAGCGCGGAATGCGCTTATGACGGCCGAAATCGACACGGTCGAGGAGCGTGGGGTAATCGCGTTCGAACATTTTGAGGGCGCGCGACCGGCTCGCGGGAAAGCGTTTGCCTTCCCAGATTTCGTAGATGCGCCGCGGGTCGCACTGATAGCGCCGCACGATGTCGGAGCGGCGGTGACGCAGCCAGCGGGCGATCCAGATATCGACTGCGTCGGTCTCGGTCAGCGGTGTATCGCGGCGCTGGGGACGGGCCGGGGGGCTTATATCGAGAAGGGAGCTAATGGCTTGGGCGGTCATCACGGTTACCGGTACTCGACGATCAACAATTTACGCTTTGGTGTGCAGTTGAGGCTGCTGTAAGCGCCTCGCGATCCGAGGCTACTTGACGAACGTGTTCACAACCTGTTCCTGGCAGCAAAAATAAGCAGTTCGATGGCAGGCGATGTCAAGGCGCGTGACGAGGCGCGGCTACTGTCATGGTTCAGGCGACAGTTAGAAGAAGCAAAGACGAGGGCAACGACGTGATCCTATTTCCGGCGATCGATCTCAAGGACGGACAGTGCGTCCGGTTGAAACTTGGGGAAATGGATCAGGCGACGGTGTTCAACGACAACCCTGCCGATCAGGCGGCGACGTTTGAATCCCAGGGGTTCAAGTGGCTGCATATCGTTGACCTCAACGGGGCGTTTGCGGGCCGGCCGGTGAATGGCGCGGCGGTCGATGCGATCCTGGCTGCTATTTCTATGCCGGTGCAGCTCGGTGGAGGCATTCGCGATCTCGGAACGATTGAGACCTGGCTTGATAAGGGTGTAGCCCGCGTCATCCTGGGTACGATTGCCGTGCGTTACCCGGGTCTGGTCAAGGAAGCCTGCCGGTTGTTTCCCGGCCGCGTTGCCGTCGGCATCGATGCCAAGGGCGGCAAGGTGGCGGTCGAGGGCTGGGCGGAGACGAGCGAACTGACGGCTATCGAGCTTGCCGGGCGCTTCGAGGACGCTGGAGTGTCGGCCATCATCTACACCGACATCGACCGTGACGGCGTTTTGAAGGGGCTTAATCTGGAGTCGACCGTGGAGCTTGCGCGCTCGACGTCGATCCCGGTGATTGCTTCGGGCGGGCTTGCGTCCATGGACGATATCCGTGCCTTGAAGGAACCCGCGAACGCCATTCTCGAAGGGGCGATTTCGGGACGCGCGCTTTATGATGGGCGGATTGATCCGGCCGAGGCGCTGCGAGTGCTGGCAAACTGACGGAGCGGTTTTGAATTGCCCCAGCGGGGCGAGCGAGGCCAGCCTCGCGCTCCGCTGAAAGGCACAGCCTTCCAGACCTTCCAGTTTTTCAACTGCTGACAAACGGTAAATCTCTGCCCGCAATCTGCGGGCGCAGGTTGACCCGATATTAGGCTTACGCGGGCATTATTCCTGCCAACTCGAGGGCGGGGACCGATGCGCGCATACACGACATTCATGGTGATTACGGGCGCTTTGGCGCTCCTGCTGGCTGTTCCGGGTCTTGCGATACTGCTCGTGTATGTGACCTTGGGACTGGCGTTGCCGCTGATGTTTGTGCAGACGCTGTTTGTTTACGGCGCTTGCTTTTACCCGCTCGTGGCGGGGTTCGGCGGATCGCGGACGGTCGGCGCAGCGATCAGCGTTGGGGCGATTGCCGCGCTGGCCTTTCTGCCGGGTATCCTTGGGCAGGGACAAGCAAAGCGCATCGCGGCAGAGGTCATGGCCGATGATTTGCGGCCAAGCGAGCCCGTTGCATTTCGCTCGCTGGAAATCAGGCGCAAGCCGTCCGATTACGCTGACCTTTTTGCCGACAACGAGGCCTGCGGGTTGGAATGCCGTTCGCTTCTTTTGACCGGAAAGGTCGACTGGGTGCGTGTCGTCATGCTGACCGGCAGGCCGGCGCGGCGCGGGGCAGCACAGCCATCGACCAGCACGTTCTACCGCTCGGGGACGTTGCTGGAATGCGGGGTGCCGATGGCGGGCAAAGCGCCGGCCAGTAGTTCGTGTGTGTTGATGTCTGCGGATACCGGCAGTCCGGCAGATCTCGTGATCGAGTTTTCACAGGCATACAGAAGCGGCATCAAGGCGGCCACAAAATCGAGTTTCATGCGGTTCAAGACCATGCGGCGGGTCGAGGCCAGTGTGCTACGGGCTGGACGCCGTGAAACGGTCTATCGGCAAAGCGAAACCGAGTCCGCCGTCGCATTCACCCCTTCGGTAATCGCGCCTGAGATCAGCAGTCTGAGAAGCAGCGGTTTTGAGTTTCAGAAGTCCAAACAGCGCATCAACCAGATTTCTCTCACGCGCGCACTGGAAGACATCGGCTCCGTCGTCAAAAGCGTGCCAGGTGCCGATCCTAAAACGAAACGGCCCGGTAGCTGGAAAGATGGTATCACCCCGGCAATGACGCGCGATCTTTTGTCGGTCCTCGACCTGCCAGGCAGCGAGCCGTTCAATCAACAGCAGGGCCAGGTTATTTCCTCCTGGATGATGCATGCGCGCCAGTCGAAGGAATGGACGCCAGAACTGATCGGGCTTCTCCGCCGGATCGTGCGTGATCCTCGGGTTCGCAATGCCTCGTATTTCGGTCAGATCTTCGTGCGCAACCCGGACTTGACCAAGGCGCTGTTGCCGGATGTCCTCGACAGGATGGAGGCGGAAGAGTTCGGGAGCGACAACACGGCGGCCCGCCAGGCGGCCTACTCGTTTGTCCGTATCGATCCTCGATTGCTGGTGGCGCATCGCGAGCGGATTATCGCTCTGGCGCAGAAGGGTGGGCGGACCGGTGACATTGTGATGAAGGCTGTTGGCCGGCTCGACTTGGATCCGCTGCCGTACCTGCTGCCGTTCGAGGCCGACTTGAAGGCGTTCAAGAATTACCCGCGCGTTTCGGGCGCATGTCATGCGGAGAAAGAATGGGCAGCGAGGCTCATTCCTCAGTTGCGCGCCGCGCTTGCGATCGAGCCCGCGCCCGACCGCAAGATGCAGCATCGTCAGGATGGATTCCGTGATGCTGTGCTGGCGGCGCTCGCCAATCTCGGCGATGTCGATTTCGTGCGGAGCAGGCTGGTGCCGGACAAGGACGGCAAGCCCGGCAGACTGGAACGGCAGCTCGACCGCTTGCGGGGTGTAGGGCGAAATGCAAACCGTCTCTGCTCGTTTTAGCTTTTGAACTTGCGGGGAATGCCTCGGCCTGCGTTTTGATGCTAAACAACGCGACCGCGCGGTGCCGCTTCTATTTTTTGCGGCTCATTCGCGCGGGACATTGCAACGTTTGGGGAAAGCATCAGCATGGCAATCTGGGTCCGGTTTGAGATCAATAACGCAACGCGGTTCGGCACTCTTTCGGATGGCATGATCGCGGTGCATGACGGCGACATGTTCGGCGATGCGATGGCGACCGGCGAGATGGCGAGCGTTGAAGACGTGACGCTGCTGATGCCTTGCGAACCGACAAAGGTTCTGGCGCTGTGGAACAACTTCAACGCAACGATGGAAAAGGCCGGGCTGCCGCGGCCTGAGCACCCCTGGTACTTCGTCAAGACGCCCAACACCTATGCGCCGGCTGGCGCGGTGATCCGCAAGCCTTCTGCGTGTTCGGGCAAGATCCTGTTTGAGGGCGAGCTTGGCGTCGTGATCGGAAAGACCTGCAAAGAGGTTGCCGTCGAAGACGTCGATGATTTCATCTTCGGCTACACCTGCTTCAACGATGTCACAGCGCTGGAGCACTTGTTCACGGAAGAGAAGTTCGCGCATTGGACACGCGCGAAGGGCTTTGACGGATTCGGCGTGTTCGGGCCGGGGATCGCGAGCGGGATCGATCCTGACGGGCTCGTCATCAAGGCGTTCCTGGAAGGCGACGGTCAGGTACAGGAGCGGCAGAACTATCCCGTCTCCGACATGATCTATTCGCCGCGCGAACTGGTCAGCCGCATTTCCCACGACATGACGCTCAATCCCGGCGACATCATTGTGTGCGGGACGTCGGTCGGGGCCGGTGCGATGAAGGACGGCTGGACGGTGAGGATCAGCATTGAGGGCGTCGGCGATCTCGTGAACGTCTATTCGGAGGGCTGATCAGCGGAAGGCCGGGCCGTGCGCCCAGATCGTCAGCGAGTGGCGCCTGGCCCGCGTGACGGGGGAGACGCGGTGGAGGACGAAGCTTGGCAGCAGTAGCGCTGAACCGACCAACCTTGAAGCGGTGCGGATGACGCCATCGGCATTCGTCTCCAGCGATCCTCCCTCATAGTCTTCGGTTTGCGACAACTGCACGACCATCGTGAGTTTGCGCTTTGCCGCCAGCGGGCCATCTCCGACATCGGAATGCCAATCGAAGAAGCCGCCGGGATCTGCCTCGTAAAGCGCGATCTGCATTTTCTCTGCGAACTCAGAGAGCTGGAAATCGAAATGGTGCCGGTTTGCGTCGGCGATGGTGTCCAGCAGGCGGCGGAAAACCCAGGCGCTCTCGCGCTCCTCGTCGAGCCACTGAATGCGCGCGCGCCTTGTGTTGAGCGCCTGCGTGCCGCCGACCAGGCCCGCGTCGCGGTAATCTCCCGGGAGCATCGCGGCAATGATGGTCTGGCATTCCGCAGGCGTGAAGACGTGGGTTACTTCCAACGGGTCGAGCATGGCCGGGGCGTCCGATCGGGTGATGAACAGGCGGGCTGTTTGACACTTCGGCTCGGGTTTGTCGCAGGAAATCTCGCGCCGGTTGGCGGGATAAGCCGCGGCTATAGTTCGCCGGACAGAAACTGCGCGCGGCCAAGCCCGAACGACCAGTCCTCGTCATCGCAGGTGACGAAGTTGATCATCACGTCGGACAGTGCAATTCCGCAGCGGGCCTCCAAGGCCGCGACGGTTTCGCGATAGAATTCTTCTTTTTCCTCTCGGGTTCGCGGCCGGGTCGTGATCTGGATGAAGACGAAGGCTGCCGTGCGCGGGATGTCCAGCCCGGTGTCTTCCATGAGCATGCGGGAGGGCTTGTGCTCGTTGACGATCTGGTAGCGGTCGGCCTGGGGAACCTTGAAGGTTTCAACCATGACGTTGTGAACGGCATCGAGCAGAGTGGTGAGTTCGGCGTCGGTCCGGCCTTCGTAAATATCGAACCTGAGGAGAGGCATTAGCGGAATCCTTCATCGGGCGGGTCAGTTGCAACAAAACACAGTGTTGCACCTTGCGGGCGGGCGCGCTAATGCCTCGGCATGACATTGAAAATTCGCGTGATCCCCTGCCTCGACGTCAAGGATGGCCGTGTCGTCAAAGGCATCAACTTCGTCGATCTGATCGATGCCGGTGACCCGGTGGAAGCGGCTGCCGCTTATGACGCGGCAGGGGCCGATGAGTTGTGCTTCCTCGACATCACCGCCAGTCATGAGAACCGCGACACGATCTTTCATATCGTCGAACAGACAGCCGAGCGCTGCTTCATGCCATTGACCGTCGGCGGTGGTGTGCGGGCCGTTGAAGATATCCGCAAACTTCTGGAAGCAGGTGCCGACAAGGTTTCGATCAACACGGCGGCGGTCAAGAACCCGGACTTCGTGCGGGAAGCGAGCGAGAAGTTCGGCGCGCAATGCATTGTGGTGGCCATCGATGCCAAGCGTGTGTCCGGCGATGGTGAGCCGTTGCGCTGGGAGATCTTTACACACGGCGGACGGACGCCGACGGGGATCGATGCGATTGAGTTCGCCAAGAAAGTCGTGGCGCTGGGGGCTGGCGAGATCCTGCTGACCTCGATGGATCGCGACGGCACAAAGGGCGGGTTTGACCTTGCCTTGACGCGGGCAATTGCCGATGCGGTAAGCGTGCCCGTCATCGCTTCTGGCGGAGTGGGCAACCTCGATCATCTCGTGGATGGCGTCAGCGAGGGCCATGCGAGCGCCGTGCTGGCAGCCTCGATCTTCCATTTCGGGACTTATTCGATCGGTGAAGCGAAGGCTCACATGGCAAAAGCCGGATTAAGCATGCGGCTGGATTGATGCCGGCCGGCTATATCCTGGTATGCCACGGCTGCGCCGATGACGCTTCCGGCCTAAGGGTGTTCTTCTAAAATCGGTTTGTGATTCAATGCACTGGTTCTCATGTCCGGTCAAACCGCCGCAGCGGGTGATCCGCTGGCTGCATGCGGCAGGGTGTTGCAGTGCGAAAATGTTATGTGACAGGATGGGTTAGGGTGATAATCCTCGCGTGGAATTCGAACATGCATCTCGCGTGAATTCCAAGTCATGAGGATATTCAAAATGAAAAAGACACTCGTTGCAGCCGTTGGCGCTGCCGTCGCTCTTGGAGCGCTGTTTGCCGATACGACCGTTGCTGTGGCCGGTCACAACGACGCTTGCTCGATCATCGCGAAGATGGACCGCAACCGCGATGGCAAGATGGACATCTTTGAAGCCAAGCGCGCCGGCAAGGCTGCGTTCAAGTCGCTGAACCCCGATGGCGA
>CAYGRH010000183.1:0-6735 GCA_964352165.1 uncultured Hyphomicrobiaceae bacterium
ACTGCTTTCCAATTGAGAAGTTGTCTGTTATAGAGAATCAAGATCCAACGTAACGAGAGGCTGCCAGGCCCCGAGTTGGATATGCCCGCTTCGCCGCTTGCGAGGCTGGGACGAACCTCGCGCAAAATATCGTCTGCGCCCGGCGTTCCCCTTCACTTATTCTATTCCCCCTGCTGAGATCACGACCAAATTCCACCCCGCATTCAGCGTTTTACCAACCCCATGAAACGGCTTTTTCCATCCCGCCTCGGCCCGTTTCTGTCCGGAGTTTCCCCATGGACGACATGAAGCTTGAGGATCTGAAACTCAAGTCACCGACGGAGCTGTTGAGCTTCGCGGAAGAAGTTGGCGTTGAAAACGCCAGTACATTGCGCAAGCAGGAACTTATGTTTGCGACGCTGAAGCAGCTCGCGGCTAAAGAAGTCGAAATCACGGGCATGGG
This sequence comes from uncultured Hyphomicrobiaceae bacterium, assembly GCA_964352165.1. GTDB lineage: Bacteria > Pseudomonadota > Alphaproteobacteria > Rhizobiales > Hyphomicrobiaceae > CAYGRH01. The sequence continues at coordinate 443 of CAYGRH010000183.1, forward strand.
CGTTGTTGAAGTCCTGCAGGATGGATTTGGTTTCCTTAGATCCCCTGATGCGAACTACTTGCCGGGCCCAGATGACATCTATGTGTCTCCTTCTCAGATCCGGCGGTTTGCTTTGCGGACGGGCGATACCGTCGAGGGACAGATCAGGAGTCCGAAAGACGGCGAGCGCTACTTCGCGCTTCTGAAGGTCGGCAAGATCAATTTTGAAGATCCGGAAGCAACGAAGCACAAGATTCACTTCGATAACCTCACACCGCTTTATCCAACGCAGTGGCTGAAGCTTGAGACGGAAGATCCGACCGTCAAAGACTTCTCACCTCGTGTCATCGACATCGTCGCTCCGATGGGTAAGGGTCAGCGCGGTCTGATCGTTGCACCGCCGCGGACCGGTAAGACGGTGCTGTTGCAGAACATCGCGCACTCCATCGCGACGAACCATCCCGAGTGCTACCTGATAGTCCTGCTGATCGACGAGCGGCCGGAGGAAGTTACCGACATGCAGCGTTCGGTACGCGGGGAAGTGATTTCCTCGACGTTCGACGAACCGCCGTCACGCCACGTTCAAGTATCTGAAATGGTTATTGAAAAGGCGAAACGCCTGGTCGAGCACAAGCGCGATGTTGTGATCCTTCTGGACTCCATCACGCGACTTGGCCGAGCCTACAATACGGTTGTTCCATCATCTGGCAAGGTACTGACGGGTGGTGTCGATTCCAACGCCCTGCAACGACCCAAGCGGTTCTTCGGTGCTGCTCGTAACATCGAAGAAGGCGGATCTCTGACGATTATTGCGACGGCACTGATCGATACGGGCTCGCGCATGGACGAAGTGATCTTCGAAGAATTCAAAGGCACCGGTAACTCGGAAATCATTCTGGACCGCAAGGTGTCGGATAAGCGGGTGTTCCCGGCCATTGACGTGGCGCGCTCGGGTACGCGCAAAGAAGACCTTTTGATCCCGAAAGACCAGCTGAAGAAGGTCTACGTGCTTCGGCGTATCCTCAATCCTATGGGTACGATGGACGCGATTGAGTTCCTAATCGATAAGTTGAAGAACACCAAAACAAACGGTGAATTCTTCAATTCGATGAATACATGATCTAATCAGTGTTGTTAGGCTCTTAGCCCCAATACACTTTACCGATTTATTACAAACCGGCCTGGATCATTAAGATCATGGCCGGTTTTATATTTGGTGATGACTCTGCCACAAGCTTTTTCGACTCAAGAGTCAAGTTGTAAAGACTCCGGTTTCACGTGAAACAACTGGTTTTTGACTCTGCATCCACATGATTTTGACTCAGCGAAGACTTCTCATGCTTGGGTTTTTGGTTTCCAGACTCTGTGTTGCTTGAGAAGTTCGGAAAATTCGGTTGCGTCGGTCTGAGGAAGTGAGCACTGGGGTCCCACGCACACGTACGCGGCGGCGTTTTTGCCAATGGTTCCTTTGCCGTCGAGAGCGGGGGTGGATATGGAGCTTTTGCTGCCGCCTGCAACGATGCATTCAATCGCTCCAGGAAGCGACAGACTGTGTAGGGCGGATTGCAGATCTGGCGAAGAGGCATGATCGATTTCTGCCTCTCCCAAGAACAGCACGACTTGCTGAGGTTCGAGAACGTCCATCGCTCCGGCGAGCAGGCCAGTGTAGGCGATGAGGTTTTGGCCCGCCTGACCTGACAGGCTGTCAAGGATCATCGCGGCTTGCTCATGATGGCGGTCGTCGCCGGTCAGGATCGCAAGGTGTGAGAGGTTTGAGACCATTATGGCGTTGGCGTTCGGAACCGCGTCGTCCGTGCCAGAGGCAAGCCGGACGATCACGTCGGTGACGTCATCGGCGGTGGTTGCAAACCTCCCCAGGTCCGTCATCCAGTGGTGAGAGTGCAGCGTGTCCGTCCAGGTTTGAGCTGTCGCGAGGTAACCGCTCTCAGTTGTTGCCTCATACATGCGCAGGGCTGCCCAGATCATGTTGGCGTAGTCGCTTGATGTGGCCAGGGCACCCAGTCGGCCGGCGCGCCAGGAATGGTGCATGCGGCCGTCACGGATCATCGATTGTTCGACAAAACGGAAAGCTGTGCGGCAGAGCTCAAGCCAATCCGGGCGGTTGAATACGGTTGAAGCGCGGGCGAGTGCTGCGATCATCAGCCCGTTCCAATCGGCCAGGACTTTATCGTCCCAACCTGGACGAATGCGGGTCTCGCGATGGGCAAGGAGTTTCTCGCGGAGGTTTTCCAGCCTTGTTTCTTCCGGGTTCCGCCTGAGGTTCAACTCAGCCAGCCTGTTGAGGATGTTGTGACCTTCCCAGTTCCCGGCAGGAGATACGTCATAGGCCTGGGCGAAATAGACGGCATCGTCAGGGCCCAAAACGTCTTCGATTTCTTTGCTGCTCCAGACGTAGAATCTGCCTTCCTCGCCTTCGGAATCTGCATCCAGGGAGGCTGCGAATCCTCCTCCTTCCGCAATCATCTCGCGGTCGAGCCACGCGACGGTTTCTGTAATGCGGGCCTCGTAGAGTGGCGTCTTTGTCTCGCGCCAGGCGTGTGTCAGCAGGTCGACGAGGAGTGCGTTGTCGTAGAGCATCTTTTCGAAATGCGGGGCAAGCCACCTCTCATCGACGGAATAGCGCGCGAAGCCGCCTCCGAGATGATCGTAGATGCCGCCCTGGCAGATGTTCGACAACGTCGTTTCAACGGCCCGCCTGGCTTCGGCATTGTCATACCGGATGGCGCCTCGCCACATCAGCCAGAAGAAGCTCCATTGCGGGAATTTCGGCGCTCCGGTAATGCCGCCCTTGTCCGGGTCGACGGCGCGGACCATGCGCGAGGTGAGGTCCGCAATCATCTCATCGGTGATGAGGTTTGAGTTGCCGCCGGTCGCCTGGCGGCCGATTTCACTCGTGATGACATCCGCGTTGTGGGCGACTTTTTCTGGTTCGTCGTGAAAGATGCGGGAGACATTGCGCAAAACGTCCACGAACGAGGGCCGTCCATAGCGTTGCTCCTTGGGGAAGTAAGTGCCGCCGAAGAAGGGTCTTGCCGAGGTGTCCAGGAACATGGTCAAAGGCCAGCCGCCCTGCTCGCCGAGCTTATGCAGCGCGCCCATGTAGATGGCGTCGATGTCGGGCCGTTCCTCGCGATCGACCTTGATGTTGATGAAGAGGTCGTTCATCACATCGGCGGTTGGTGCATCTTCAAAGCTCTCGTGCGCCATGACGTGGCACCAATGGCAGGCCGCATATCCGACTGAAAGCAGGATGGGTTTGCCGGTCTTTTGCGCTTCGGCCAGGGCTTCGGGCCCCCAGGCCCACCAGTGGACCGGATTGTCCTTGTGCTGGAGGAGGTATGGGCTTGTTTCGTCGGCGAGGCGGTTGCGGCTCATGCTTGGCTCCCGTTGGCGACGTTCCGCGGATATCGGTCGGGGAAGCGTCGGACGTGTCGATTTAGATAAAGGTATCGAGGCTCATGGCGGCTGGTTCAACCGCAGCAACGACTATTTTCGCTTTGTCGAGTGCTTCAGGCCGTGCCGGCGTGGCCGTCGTGCGCATCTCGGGAGGCTTGGCGAAACGTGTCCTGGAGGCGATGACGCCAGGTGTCCTGCCTCCGGCACGTTCGGCTGTCCTGCGCTCGGTCCAGCATCCTGACGATGGGAGGCTGCTGGATAAGGGCCTTGTCATTTGGTTCCCCGGGCCCGCGAGCTTTACAGGCGAGGACTGCGTGGAGCTGCACCTTCATGGCGGCCGGGCTGTCGTGCAGGCGGTGCTTGAAGCGATCGGCGGGATCGATGGTTGCCGGATGGCGGAACCGGGAGAGTTCGCTCGCCGCGCATTCGAAGCCGGCAAGATCGACCTTGTTGAAGCCGAGGGTCTGGCCGATCTCATCGATGCAGAAACGGAGGCGCAAAGATCGCAGGCGCTGATGCAGGCGGGGGGAGGATTATCCAATCTCTATGAGGGATGGCGCGGCGATCTGATCGGGGCGTGCGCGCTGGTCGAGGCTGAGATCGATTTTTCGGATGAAGCCGATGTTGCCGACAAGGTTGCGGCGCAGGCCGATGCTGTGGTGACGGACCTTGTGGCGGCGATTTCCTCGCACCTCGATGATGGGCATCGGGGAGAAATATTGCGGGAAGGGTTTCGGGTCGTGTTGGCCGGTCCGCCCAATGTCGGTAAGTCGAGCCTGTTGAATGCACTTGCCAAGCGGGATGCGGCCATCGTTTCCGAAGAGGCTGGTACGACGCGGGACGTGATCGAGGTGAGGCTCGACCTGGAGGGGTTGGCGGTCATCGTCTCGGACACCGCAGGACTCCGCGCTGCCGAGGGTCCTGTTGAACAGGAGGGTATCCGCCGCAGCCTCGCAAATGCGCGGGAGGCTGATCTCGTTATCTGGATGGAAGCGCCTGACGTAGGAAGGGTCGCGCCAGGCGAATTGGGGGTCGATCCAGGAAATATTCTCCGCGTCATCAACAAGGCAGACATGAAGCCGAACGGTGGGGAGATTAACAAGGCTGGCGATGTCACTGCGACGGAGGAAAATGGCGCAAGCTCGGCGGAGATGTTGGCGATTTCTGCTGCGACGGGTCAGGGGCTCGTTGAGCTGACGGCTGGAATTGTCGCGATTGCCAGGGAGCGGGTTGGGGCCGGAGAGGGTCCGGCCATCACCAGGGTTCGCCACCGCGTTCTTCTGGGTGAATGCATTTCACATCTTCAGGCTTTTGGCTCGTTTGGCGGAGCGAGGGAGGTTGAGTTGCGGGCGGAAGATCTGCGAAGAGCGGCAGTCTCGCTCGGCCGGATCACCGGGCGCGTCGATGTGGAGGATGTTCTCGATCAGGTGTTCGGGCGGTTTTGCATCGGGAAGTGAAAGGGTGCTGTTTGACGGCCGAGCGATTCACGGTTCCGGATGACCGTCCTCCACCGATCGCGCACGTTGACTCTCATGCGATTCACGGACTCGGACAGATGTCCTCCACCGATCGCATGAGGTGTTATCCAGCTGGATGTGGATTGTTTCATGGATGCTCCACAGCCATGTGTTTCACGTGAATCATGGGTGGTGGATAACGGCGGGCTGGCGATTGACGCGAGAGCGGACTTTCGAGCTGGACCGTCAGAGCGTATAAGCCGGGGAATGGAAGTGCGCGGTTGCGGCTTTCTTTTTTGGCAGTTTTGGAATTGACGGACGCATGAGCGTGGGAAGCTACGATGTCATCGTTGTGGGAGGCGGGCACGCCGGGACAGAAGCGGCTGCTGCTTCCGCGCGCCTTGGTGCGCGCACAGCGCTTGTCACACACACGTCAGCGACCATCGGCGAAATGTCGTGCAATCCTGCCATCGGCGGCTTGGGCAAAGGGCATCTCGTCCGCGAGATCGACGCGCTCGATGGCTTGATGGGCCGTGTCGCCGACAAGGCCGGTATCCAGTTCCGGTTGCTCAATCGTTCGAAGGGGCCAGCAGTACAGGGTCCGCGCACGCAGGCTGACCGCAAGCTATACCGGCTCGCCATGCAGGCGGAGATCGCGGCGCTCGACAACCTCGATGTGATCGAAGGCGGGGTCGAAGATCTGATCGTGCGCGACGGGATAGTGACTGGCGTCGTAACCGGCGATGGGCGGGAACTCAATTGTGGGGCTGTCGTGCTGACGACGGGCACGTTTCTCAACGGTCTTATCCACATGGGCGATACGCGCACGCCTGCGGGACGAGCTGGAGAAGCGCCTGCCTTGAAGTTGTCCGAGCGGCTATATGGATTGGGTCTGCAGCTTGGCCGATTGAAGACCGGGACACCTGCAAGGCTTGCCTCCTCGTCGATTGACTGGAGTGTCCTGGAGATGCAGGAGGCTGACGATCCGCCTGTCGCGTTTTCATTCCTGACGGAAAAGATCACGACGCCGCAGATTGCTTGCGGGATCACGACGACGAACGAAGCAACGCATGACATCATCCGCGCCAATCTCTCACGCTCGGCGATGTACTCGGGCGCGATCGAGAGCAAGGGGCCGCGCTACTGTCCGTCGATAGAAGATAAGGTCGTGAGGTTTGCGGATCGCAGCGGTCATCAGGTGTTTCTTGAACCTGAGGGTCTCGACGACGACACGGTCTATCCGAATGGCGTTTCGACTTCGCTGCCGGCCGATGTGCAGGAAGCTTTCCTCAAGACGATGCCCGGACTGGCCAACGTGCGCATCAAGCGTCCCGGATACGCCATCGAGTATGACTACGTCGATCCGCGCTCGCTAGAGCCGACGCTGGAAGTGAAGGTGCTGCGGGGGCTGTTCCTGGCCGGTCAGATCAACGGTACGAC
>CAYGRH010000184.1:0-6707 GCA_964352165.1 uncultured Hyphomicrobiaceae bacterium
GATCTCGGTGAGGTTGCCGCTATCCGTTCTTTCGTGATTGAGAGGGCAGCAACGATCAATGCCCGGGGCGGGATCAAAGGCAGGCCATTGAAGATCAAATTCTTCAATGATGATCTGCTGCCGGAAAAAACAATTGAAAACGTCAGGATGACGCTTGCTGACCCCGACATCGTTGCAATCGTCGGGATCTGGAGTTCTTCGCGCGGCGCGCATGTCGTCAAGGCGATCGGGGAAAGTGACATTCCCTTCATTTCGGAAATGTCGGTCGAGACGCTGTTTGCCGATTATCCCAATATCTACACGCTGACTCGTTCGACCAGCGATGAGAAGGATGTGTTCCAGGCTTTCGCACGCGACAAGGGGCTTAACCGCGTCGCATTCGTGGGCACGGTCGATGACCTTTATACGCGCACGTTTCATGCCCAGCTCGAAACCATGGCGGGTTCGGGTGTGGAGATTGTTTCGACGTATTGGCTCGATGGTGACGTTTCAGACAATGTGCGGGAGATCGAATTCGCCATTGAGGAGATGCGTCAGACCAATGCCGATCTGATCTTCCTGTCGATCAGGTCGTCCCCCGGTGCGGAGTTTTTGGACATCGCTGCGAGAAACGGTGTGGCGCTGCCTGCGTTCATCGCACTTGGCTCGGTCAACGGCATTATGAAAGAGCCGGGCGGGCAAGCCTATCGCGGTGCACTTTATGAAGTCGCGGAAGGCGGTATTGCCAACCTCAACAATGAACGGCTCGAACGTTTGATGCGTTCAAGCACTGTTCCGGGCATGAAGCGGGAATGGGAGGCGAGCCACATCGGCTATGGGGCGCGCTATTCCGATCTGGTGGTACTTGCGGCTGAGGCAGCAAATAAGGCCGATGGCGAGACAATCGCCGATGTCAGAGCGGCCATCGCAGACCGTCTGGAACAATTGCGGGAGGGCAAAAGTTCGTGGCCGGGGCTGGCGCAGGACTGGTCGTTTACCGCTCAGCGCGCGTCGGCTGAGCGCTCGTTGATCGTCTGGCGGCCGCCGGCGCTCGATGCGTCGATTCTTGCACCGTTCCAGTACGTGCGCATCAACACCGAGATGCAGCGTGTGCCCGTTCTCTACGTCCATCTGGACATGGTTCGCGTGTTCCACGTCGACAGCAATGACAAGAGTTTTGAAGCCGAGTTCTTTTTCACCATGCGGTCGGAAAGTGAAGTGCCTATCGAGGCGATCGAGTTCACGAATGCCTATCGTGGATCGAATACGCGCGATCCGATCATTTCGGTCAGGCAAGTGCATGAAGATCCGCGCGAACCTGGCACGAACGCCGTGACAAGGATTTACAAGGTTTCAGGGCGCTTCACGTTCGAACCGGACTTGCGCAAATATCCGTTCGACGAACAGATCTTTTCGATCTCGTTCCAGCCGACCAAGACGTCAACGGCGTTCTTTTTGCAACCGCCCAGCGAAGCCATCCGGACCCAGTCGTTCGATGTCGATGGATGGAGCGTTCGCAGCCATTATGTCGGGACCACCGACAAGATTATCCGCTCGGTCTCGGGGCCGTTATCGCAAGAGCGCGTCATCCCCTATTACAACTTCAATTACACGTGGGTGATGAAGCGGCAGGTGATAGATTACATCCTGAGGGTGATCGTACCGCTATCGTGCATCTTGATCGTGGCGTATCTGGCGGTGTTCATTCCGCGCGCTGAGTTCAACGCCACCGTTGCGATCCAGGTGACGGCACTGCTGTCGGCGATCGCGTTGTATTTCGCGCTCAACCAGCCGGAAGCCGATGATGCGACCCTGTCGGATCTGATCTTCGTGATGTCGTATGCGATTATCTCGCTGATGATCGCACTATCGATTTTCGAGGTGAATACCACGCTGCGGCGCGTGCCGGGTTTTGTCAGCACGGTCTATGTGGTTCAGGTGGTCTTTGTGCCGCTGCTGACGTTCGGCGTCCTGGGTTATCTTATCGCCTCAGCCGCGCTTGATGGCGGTCCGGTCGGTGGTGTGGCGCAGGTTTGGGCGCGCGTTCTGGAGCTATTTTGAAAACACAGACAGATTGTCTGACATGACAGGCGGGCGCAGCTTTACTTGGTCTTTAGCTGCAGTTCGTCGCCATAGGCGCTCGCCTGCAGCCTTCCGATTTCCAGAGGCGCCATTGTGACCGATAGCAGCTTGCCGGGTTGGCTGGGCTGGGCGGTGGTTTTCAACCGCAATCGGGTATGGGACGACTGTGTGTGTGCGCTGTAGGGCTCTGCGAATTCACCGGCTTCGGCGGCCTTGAGCTGGTTGCAGTTTGTCGAAATCGCCATCGCTATAGCAAGCGCTATCATACATGCTGACAAATGCATGAACGTCGGCGTGAGATGAGCTGGTCTCAAACACTTGTGGCCGATGGGTGTCGATCTGGTTGCTGCGTAGTGTTGCAAGACGTTGTGCTCCCTTGCAAAACGAATCATTTTGTTCCGGTCACAAGGTTGCGCGCGCAATCGTTGCACAGATGTTAATCCGCGTTCGGAGTATGTTAAAAAATTTGAGGTCTGGTCGTCCGAGCTGACGCCTTACAGCCTCGTCCGCCATGCGGCAGCGGGATCATGCGCGGATACGCCGATGATCAAGCTTCAGTCTTCGCGGTAGACCCGTTCACGCCGTTCGTGGCGCTCCTGCGCTTCAAGCGACAGCGTCGCGATGGGGCGTGCGTCCAGACGCTTCAGACCGATCGGCTCGCCTGTTTCCTCGCAATATCCATACGAGCCATCCTCGATGCGCGACAAAGCCGCGTCGATTTTGTTGACCAGTTTGCGCTGGCGGTCGCGCGCGCGCAGTTCCAGCGCCCGGTCGGTTTCGGACGTCGCGCGGTCGGCGATGTCGGCATGCTGCGTGGACTGTTCGTAGAGGTCTTCGAGCGTTTCGCGCGTCTGGCGGATGATCTCATCCCTCCATTCTTGCAACTTGTGCTTGAAGTAGGCGCGCTGCTTGGGATTCATGAACGCCTCATCGTCTGACGGACGATAGCCCTCTTCGAGAACGATTTCGGAGGTCTTGGCGCTATCTTTTGTGCTCTTCGATGCCTTGGCGGCGCCTGTACCAGACGCCGGTTTGCCGTTCGTTTCAGACTTGCTCATGATCGGCCTCCCGATGGCTTGAGGCATGAAGCCAAAGCCATGCGTTCGCGTGATGATTTGACCACGCAATTTTCGTGCTGGGTATGTATGGATCGTGAGGGGCGTGTCAAGAAATTCACGGAGTTAGCCAAGGGTTTAAGGCGGTTAAAATTTTGATGCCGGGCGAGGTCCTGCCTTTCAGACCATTCCAAGTGCATCATTTTGGGTTGTGGCTGTCTAGTTGCGCAACTTAACCGTGTATTTAGGATTTTGCACGATAGTCGTTGTCAGTCCGGTACGGCCGGATCAAACGCAATCAAGCGGCGCGGCGAACGGCTCCCAAGTTTTGCTTCGCGACTTGTTGCGGCGAGTGTCGCCTTGTCCCTTCGGCTAGGTGTTTTTGCGTCAACGACCGAGGAGACCAAATCGCAACCCTTGTGACCCTGTTCTTGGCACGTGCCGGTTCGTCTGAAGCGCTGTTCAATCCACCCTTGAATTGCGGGCATTGTTGGACAACCGTGCAGCCTGGCCAAGAACGCAGTGAGCCGGTATCAGCCTCGTCCACCCCGGGGCTGGTGCCGGCTTTTTTGTATTTGAGATCGGTTGAGGACGTATTCAGACTTGCATCCGGGCGCCTTTGGGTGCGGGCGATTGCGATAACGGGCGTTCGATGTATTGTCCGGCGGATGCCTACTTGGGGGACTTATGAAGTTTAAGGGTACCAGCGACTACGTCGCGACCGATGATCTCAGAATAGCAGTGAATGCCGCGATTACTTTGGAACGGCCGCTGCTGGTGAAGGGCGAACCGGGTACGGGAAAGACCGTCTTGGCAATCGAGGTTGCCAAGGCGCTCGGCGTGCCGATCCTTGAATGGCATATCAAGTCGACGACCAAGGCTCAGCAGGGCCTTTACGAATACGACGCGGTTTCACGTCTGCGAGACAGTCAGCTCGGCGATGAGCGCGTGAAGGACATCGCCAACTACATTCGCAAGGGAAAGCTCTGGGAGGCGTTCGTGCACGGCGAGCGGCCAGTGTTGCTGATCGATGAGATCGACAAGGACGATATCGAATTACCCAATGACTTGCTGCAGGAACTCGATCGCATGGAGTTCCACGTCTATGAGACGGGCGAGACGGTGAAGGCCAAGAACCGGCCAATCGTCATCATCACGTCGAACAACGAAAAAGAATTGCCGGATGCCTTCTTGCGGCGCTGCTTTTTCCACTTCATCAAGTTTCCCGATGAAGACACAATGAGGGAAATCGTCGAGGTCCACTTTCCCGGTCTCAAGGGGCGGCTCGTCAGCGAGGCCATGCGGATCTTTTATGAGTTGCGCGATGTGCCAGGCGTGAAGAAGAAGCCGTCGACGTCGGAGCTTCTGGACTGGATCAAGCTGCTGCTCAACGAAGACATTTCCGATGAGACGCTGCGTGAAAGCGATCCGCGCAAACTTATCCCGCCGCTGCACGGTGCCTTGTTGAAGAACGAGCAGGATGTGCAATTGTTCGAACGGCTTGCCTTCTTGTCTAGAAGACGCGAGCAGCAAGGCGGTTAGATCCTCTGGCGCCATCTTGTGCAGGACTTTATCTTGGAAAAGTCAGGCTGCCGGTCACGGTGCTCTATCTTAATGTCATCGATCGCGCGCCATTGACACAGAGTCCGGCCTTGGCGAACAGACGATACGCCAAGCGAGGTGCGCGTTGAAAATTCCGACCCTGTCCAGCCCGCCGGCCCAGTATGCGGCCAGCATCGGGATGGCTTTCGAGGACCTTTTGACTCCGAGCCTGCGTCTTGGTGTGACAGGGCTTGCGCGCTCGGGAAAGACGGTTTTCATCACCGGGCTCGTGCGCTGCCTCACCGAGGGCGCGGCGGTTCCTGCGTTTGCCAGCCTTTATGGCCTTGAAGGTTTCCGCGCCTATCTGGAGCCTCAGCCGGACGATGACTTGCCGCGGTTTGCCTACGAGGAGCACCTGGCGTGCTTGTCGGGGGATCGGCCTGAATGGCCGGTCAGCACAAAGCGCATTAGCCAGCTTCGTCTGACGCTGGAATGGGAGGCCCAGGATCCCGTTCGCTCGCTTCTCGGCCTGAGGCAGAGGCTGCATATCGATATTATCGATTATCCCGGCGAATGGCTGATCGATCTTGCGATGCTGGAGCAGGATTTCGCGGCCTGGTCGAAGGAGGCCCTTCGATTGGCGCGGGAAGACGGTGTTGCCAAAGAAGCCGAGGCATTCCTGTCGTTTCTCGATCAACCCGGGCAGTCCGCATCGGCTGGTGGTGACGAGCAGGTTGCGATCGCGGGGGCGAAGCTTTTTACAGCCTATCTGCGCGAGGCGCGTGCCAACGATCCGACGCGGGCGACGCTCGGGCCTGGGCGGTTTTTGCTTCCTGGCGAGCTTGAAGGCTCGCCGCAGCTCACCTTTTTCCCTGCCCCGCCGGCTGATGGTGGCGGCCAGGGGGGAGAGAACGGGCTCGGACTGTCTACCTCGATGCGTGCGCTGCTCAACCGCCGCTACGAGAGCTACAAGGCCAACGTCGTCAAACCGTTCTTTGATGCGCATTTCAGCCGGCTCGACCGGCAAATCGTAATGATTGATGCGCTTGGCGCCATGAATGGCGGGGCGGAAGCTGTTCGCGAACTTGAACACGGCCTTGAGGGCGTGCTGCGCGCGTTCCGGCCTGGTTCTAGGAGCTGGCTTTCAATGATCATGCCGCGCAGGATCGAGAAAATTGCGTTTGCGGCGACCAAGGCCGATCATATCCATTGTTCCAGCCACAGGCGGCTTCAATCCATCCTGTCGAAGGGCGTCGCGCGTGCAGGACGGCGGGCGGAGGCCAAGGGTGCGGAATTCAGATGCTTTGCGATGGCGGCTCTCAAGGCCACGCAGGACGTCGATACGCAAGCGGGAGGCGAGAACTATCATTGCATCCGCGGTGTTCCGAGGGCCGGAGAAAAGGTGGCGGGCCGGGTATTCGATGGCTCCAAGGCTGCGGTGGTGTTTCCAGGTGATCTGCCGAAAGACCCACTTGACGTGTTTGATCCCGCAAAGACGCAGGCCAATTCCTATTCGTTTGTGCGTTTCCAACCGCCGCGCCGCTCGTTCGGCGATGCGAATGAGGTCGGCGAAGCTTGGCCGCACATCGGTCTTGACGAGGCATTTGCGTTTTTGTTCGGGGATCAATTGACATGAGCGGCGGACAAAAAAAGGGACCGGGCGATGAGACGCCGCGCCGTCCCAAGGCATTTGACGCGGATGACCCGTCTATCAAGGTGTCGCAATCAACGCCGCCCCCTGAACAGCCTGCGGAAGATGGCGCCGAACCGGAATCCGGCGAGCATGCGGACATCGAAGAGGCATTGGTGGCGGAAGCTCGCGGCGGGACACTCGAGCGCGCATTTGGCGTTCCAGCAAGGCGGTTCGGCTGGGGTGCCGTGCTGTTGTCGACCCTCGTCAGCTTGTTCTTTCTCGCGTTGGGGCTTTGGTTCACGCGGTTTGTCTCCGTTGCGCTCGGTCGGGAAGATTGGATTGGCTGGCTGTCATGGGGGCTCGCGGGTCTTGCCGGACTTGCAGCAGGCGTACTCGCGATCCGCGAACTGCTGGGG
>CAYGRH010000185.1:0-6664 GCA_964352165.1 uncultured Hyphomicrobiaceae bacterium
TGACAAATCCGCCCGTTGGGGCGTCCAACTACCTGAACACGGATGACACCGCGACGGCACTCGGCGACGCCTTCCTGCTGGAGTTCGACGCAGGCGGCGCTGCCATCATTCTGTGCGACCCCACAAACCTCAAGACCACTCAGGTCTCCAAGGGGCCGTGTGAAAAGGTCGGCGCGGGATGGCGTTGCGAATTCGAGATCAACGTCGAGAACACCGGACCCGATCCTTACAAGGGCATCATCACGCTCATCGACCAGTCGAGCATTTCAGCCACCTCCATTCAGCAGACCGGCGGCACGGCCTGGGGCCAGTTGCCGGCAATGGGCGGCGCGGTGTTCACGCTGCCCAAGGACACGCTTGCTGTCGGCGACAGCGTCAGGCTCGGTATCGCGGTCACGGTGCCCGACGGCGATCACTGCTCGCTGACCAGCATTGCGCACATGACGTTCCCGGTCCTCGACCGTCACAACGGCGACAAGACCGACGATACGGGGGTCGCGACGGCAAAAATCCCGCGCGAGGAATGCAACAAGAAGCCCCAGTGCAGCCCACGTACGGGCGAATTCCAGACGGTGAGCGGCGCCTGCGCGTGCAAGGAAGAGCACATCCGCCAGAAGAACGGCCAGTGCCTGATCCCTGACCGTCCGGAACCGCCAGTCGAGCCACCAGTCGAGCCGCCGGTTTTCAAATGCCCCGACGGTTACCCCATCGCGCGCAACGGCGAGTGCCCCTGCCCGCGCGGTCAAATCTGGAACAAGAAGCAGAAGATCTGCATCGAGGAGAACGTCGATCCGCCTGAGGAGATCATTCCACCTCCGCCGCCACCGCCGCGTTGCTCGCTCAAGCCGGGTCAGGTTCGCGACCGCGCAGGCAACTGCGTCTGCCCCAACGGCAGAACCTGGACGCTGCAGACCTTCTGCCGTCCCTGCCGCGCAGGCGATGTCGCCTGCGAATGCAAGATGAAGGGCGAACGCTACAACCGGCAGACGAACACCTGCGGCGACGGCCCCCAGGTCAAGAGGTGCCCCGACGGTTCGGTCATCCCGGTGAACCGGAAGTGCCCCGACCCGCAGTCGATCTGTCTGGCAAAAGGCTGGTGGTGGGTGCACGGCAAATGCGTTCGCCCGTGCAAGGACAACGACGTCGCCTGCCAATGCCGTCTTGCTGGCAAGCCATACAACCCGCGCACCAACAAATGCGGCTACCCCGATCAGACGATCACCTGCCCGGACGGCACGGTCGTCAAGAAGGGCATGGCCTGCCCCGATCCCAAGCAGCAGTGCCTGAGGAAAGGTTGGGTCTGGACTGGATACAAGTGCATCCCGCCGAACGATCCCGGCAAGGAATGCCGGGCCAAGGGCGGCAAATGGCACCACGGCAAATGCCACTTCGGTCCAACTCCGGCTCAGCAATGTAGAGCCAAGGGCGGCAAGTGGACTGGCCGGTCCTGCATCTTCCCACCCACGCCGGCCGAACAGTGCAAGGCCCGGGGCGGCCGTTGGACGGGCAAGGTCTGCATCGTTGGCCCGTCGCCTGAACAGATCTGCAAGGCCAAGGGTGGTCGCTGGACCAAACGCGGCTGCATCACTGGCCCGACACCGGAGCAGAAATGCAGAGCGAAAGGTGGCAAGTGGATCGGCAAGATCTGCATCACCGGTCCGACCCCGGCTCAGAAGTGCAAGGCCAAAGGCGGCAAGTGGACCGGCCGGATTTGCATCACGGGACCGACACCGGCCCAGAAGTGCAAGGCCAAAGGCGGCAAATGGACCGGTCGGGTCTGCATCACCGGGCCTACCCCGGCTCAGAAGTGTAAAGCAAAAGGCGGAAAGTGGTCTCATGGCCGCTGCATCACGGGCCCGACGCCCGCGCAGAAATGCCGAGCGAAAGGCGGCAAATGGACCGGCAGGACCTGCATCAAAGGCGGTCCATCGAAAGCCCAGCAGTGCAAGGCCAGAGGCGGTACCTGGAGCCACGGCAGGTGTATTTCGCGCAAAGGTGCAAAAAAGCAAAAACAGAACAAACAGCTCTTGAAGGCACTCAAGAAATTGCAGAACAAGCAGAAGCTTGGAGGCAATACGCGATGACGCCGCAAAATTCGCAAACCGCGGCGCTGCCAAACCGCAAGCAGTGGCGGCCGCTCGGATCCGGCAATAATCAAGACGCACACGGACTGCGCCCAAAGCCCTTGGGCATTTCTAAGATTGCCACTGTGGGCGGACCTTGGAAAGGTTTGAAAAACAGCATGTTAGCGAACCGTTTACGATGTCGAGAACCAGTGATAGCAAACGACGCAAATCCCCACGCAATGCCGCCGCAACGGGCGACAAACGGAAGCATTCATGCTATTAAAACAGTTATATTTCGATGCCGCGCAATCGCTCGACTTGCCCCGCGGCAGATTTTCGACTGAAGGAGAAGCAATCATGCGAGGCACGAAGGTTATTTCAAACCGTGTTCCCAAGCAGATTATGCGGTATTCGGCCAACTCACTGGCCGGCCTTGCCGCCTTCAGCTTGGTGCTCACCAGCGTCAGTTTCGAAGCACGAGCCGGCAACAATGGCGGTGCGGCCGCGATCGGCTTTGCAGCAGGCTTGGTTCTGGGTGGTGCGTTGAACGCGGCGAAATCAAAGCCGCAGCCCGCACCGAAGAGCAAGAAGACATACACCAAGAAGAAACCGGTCAAGAAAAAGACCTACACAAAGTCGAAATCGACCAAGAAGCGCACGTACACGAAGCGCAAGTCGACACCGCGCAAAACCTACGCCGCCAAAGCGCCCTCGCTGTCTACAGAACAGCTCGAGGTCAAGCAGGTCCGCGGCGCGCTGTTCCTCCTCGGTCACCTCAAGGGCGACGCTGAATCAACCTCGAAGGATAGCGCTTACCGCGCAGCCATCCGCGCTTATCAGACCGAAAAGCGCCTCGCCTCAACGGGCGTCCTCGATCCAACCCAGCAGCAAATCCTGTTGGGTGAAGCCGAAGGCTGGCGCAAACTCGTCGCACTCGATACCGCCGAGACCCCGGTCGAAGGCTTTGAAGGCAACAAACGTATTCAGACCGCGCTACAGATCCTCGGATTTTACGATGGTGCGATCGATGGTCAGATTGGCCGTGGTTCGTCGCGTGCCATCGGTCAGTACCAGTCTGCTTACGGCTTGACCGCGACAGGAGACCTTTCGACGGGGTCCGAAAAAGCGGACTTGATTACTGCGGCACGATCGACGGTCAAAAGCGAGCTAAGCGGTTACGACGCCCAGATCGCACAGATCTCCGCCCAGCAGCTTGCAAGTCTGACAGGCGGCGCCACAGTCGCAGCAGCAGCTGTACCTGTAGCATCCGCACCTGCGGCCGCTGCCACTACGACCGCCCCCGCGGCGCAAACCGCGCTTGTTACGCCATCGACGGCCAACTCATTCGTCGGACAGGGATATCTGCCGAAGGCGGACGTCAAGCAGGCCGCCCTCAAGCCGGAGGCATCGCCCTTCGATCCGATCGAACCGGTTCACGCTGATGCAACCGTCCGCCGCCCGCAGGACGTCGCGGTCATCATTGGCAATCGCAACTACCGCGGCGATATCCCGAACGTTTCATTCGGTCACCGTGATGCCGACGCCATGCGCTCGGTTCTTATCAACGAGCTTGGCTTCTCAAAGGCAAATATCATCGACGCACGCGATGCCGGTCAGGCCGAGATGGTCGCGATCTTCGGTTCGCAAAGTAACAACCGCGGTAAGGTCTGGCGTCTGATCGACCCGGACGGTCGCTCCAACGTGTTCGTATTCTACTCCGGGCACGGCGCACCGGACACGAAGTCGAAAACGCCCTACCTGATGCCGGTCGATTCTCATCCCGACACCATCGAGCTCAACGGTTATCCGTTGTCGCAGATGTACTCGAACCTCGACTCGCTCGAAGTTAAATCGGTTGCCGTGTTCCTTGACGCATGCTTCTCCGGCGGCAGTGCCGCGGGCATGCTGACCACGAAAGCGTCACCTGTCGCTGTAACGGCTAAAATGCCCGCAACGGCTGAGAAAAAGAAGTTGACGGTCCTGGCAGCAGCCGAAGGCGATCAGCTTGCAAGCTGGAACGAGAAGTCCGGCTTCGGCATGTTCACCAACTATCTGGTCGACGGCTTGAAGGGTAAGGCCGACGCCGATGGCGACAAGGAGATCACCGCGGGTGAACTGCATGCCTTCGTGCATTCAAACGTGCGCCGCACCGCGCGCCGCGAATTCGGCCGCATTCAAACCCCGGTTCTGATGGGCGAAGCAGACTACGTCGTCCGCCAGAAGTAAGGGCGTTGAACCAGCCGGGGCCTTGATACCTCCCGGCCCGCTGCTGGCCGCTTAAAAGAATCAACGGCATAAACAAGAAAGGCGCGAGAGCCACTGCGGCCCTCGCGCCTTTTTCTTTGGGCGATGACGTTCATTGATGCGGTACCGAGTGCAACACACGCGTGTGCGCCAACCGGCCGATCAGCCGGGCGCGGTCGCCCGGTTCATTTCGCAACAACCGTATAAGGCAGCACCTTCAGGCTGAGACCCGAGGGACAGAACTCCGACAGCGCTTTGGAGAACCTCTCGAACGTGATCGCCTTGGCAATCGTCATCTCGACATCGACACCGGCAGCAGGCGCCAGCTTGACGAAGTCTTCCGTGCTTGAGCAGCCAACCACCACAACCGCTTCCTGGCTTTCCTTTTCGCCGGGCATTGGCGCACTGACAAGCTTCTCCACCTTGTCACTGAGCCTCACCGAACCGCCTTCGCTGAGACTGATCGGGTCCGGTTTGCCGCCGATTGGAAAGATGCGCACCACGCTGTCATCTGCGCCCCAGGCATAGACACCTAGGTTCAGCGAACCCGCTTCGCGCGAAACAATCGACACATCGAACGGCTGCATCTCCTCGATGACCGTAGCGCTGAGTTCGGAACCGAACGCGCCGGGCTTGTCGATCGGCCGCAACTGCGCCCTGAGATCGGCCGTCAGCGTTGTGTCGTCGGTCCACTTGATGAACCACACTTCGTCAAATGGAAGCCCCTCTTCGAGCGCCTTCATGTCCCAGGCGGCTCCCCCCGCAGCCCCATCGTCACCTGTGATGAGTTTCGATCTCGCCTGGTTCCTGATTTCGATGACCGCCTGTTCCTTGGCGCGCCCAGGCTCGACCTGCATCACGACTTGTACCGAACGAGTCGTGGACGGCGGAGGCGCGGGCAGTTCGAGGTTGGCAACCTCCAGTGAAAAGCTGAAAGGATCGTCCTGCCGTGACGTGGCAACGAACTTGTACTTTCCCGGATCGAGTTGCGCCGTGATCGCGCCATCGTCGCTGTCTGATTGGTTCACGCTGAGGCCCTGCCTGTCTACAAGCGTCAGCGCGCTCTTGTCGGTGCCGGTCTTCAACACCGCACGCAGCTTCGTCTTCTGTGCGACGTCGAACTCAAAATCGTATTCTTCGCTCTTGTTCCAGATAATGCCGTCGATCTTCTTGGAGCCCCCGACGCTGATCTCCGCCAGGTCTATGACGCTCCGCGCTTCATCTGAGCTGCTTGTTTGAGCCGCGCTCAAGGCCACAGCGTAGGGTGTGTGTGCTTCATTCGTCGAGGAGATCGCAAGCGCGTGTTCACCGCTTGAAAGCTTGAATAAGGATTTGCCGTCTTGCTGCAAAGGCCGGAAGCTCTGACCCTTCGCATCGGTCAGTTCGAGTTTGACGCCCTGCGGAACGCTCTTAAGCCCGACATCGACGATTGACGGCTTGGCCAGATCGAAGCGCACGACATCGCGCGGATCACGGCCCCCGACATCATCGCTAACCGTCCTGGCAGTACCGCTCAGCGCCCCAAGCTTCTTGCCCGTTTCAAAGGTATTGCCGAACGCATCGGGCGGCCCGGAAAAGTACTGTTGATAGGCAACGAACCCCGCACCCGCCATGACGGCGAGGCCAAGCCCGCCAATAAGCATACCCGACGATGAACGTCCTGGCCTGCCTCGGGAATCCGCCCCCGGCGGGTCATCGCGAATAATCACCGTGTCGTCGTTCACGATAATCGTCTCGGTCATCGCCTCTGACGCAGCGTCTGCATCAAACCCCAGAAGGGCGCGCCATTCACCGATGGACTGCGGACGATCGCTCGCGCGCAGGGCCAAAGCCTTGTCGATGCCGGCGAGAAATTGCCGGTCGAAACCGGCCGGCGAGTTGAGCGAGAGCTTCCTGCAGGGGTCCTCGGAAGCGCCCGTCATCGCGTCGATCCGCGAAGGCGCGTCCGGCGGTGTCTCGCCCGTAATCAGGCGATAGACGACGGCGGCGGTTGCATAGATATCCGTCCACGGCCCTTGTTTGGCGACATCGCTGTACTGTTCCAGCGGGCTGTAGCCGACAGACACAATTGCAGCCATGGTTTGACTGCGCCCGCCAACAATGTCACGCGCCGCGCCGAAGTCGAGCAGCACCGGTTCGCCGTTCGAACGAATATAGATGTTGGCCGGTTTGACGTCGCGGTGTGCAATGCCGAGTTGATGCACAACGTCGAGAGCCTGCGTGATGGGGTCGAGCAGCGCCACGATATCCGCCTGCGGCATGCGCCCGCCCGGATACCGCTTCACCCACTTGTTGAGCGGCTGCCCCTCCTCGTACTGCATCACCATGTAGCCGGTGTTGTTGAGCGAGGTGAA